>JBDTHH010000563.1:0-7881 GCA_039937055.1 Ktedonobacteraceae bacterium
TGAACAGGCGGGCTTGTAAACCGCGCCCCTACCCTATTTGCATCCCTCTATGCCTGATTTATTGCCTAGTACTCAGGCATGGCCTGGGCAGAGGCCTTCTCCTTCTCGGGGAGGTCGGTGATCAGGGCCTCGGTCGTCAGGATCATCGCGGCCACGCTGGAGGCGTTCTGCAGAGCGGAGCGGGTCACCTTCGCGGGATCGGTGATACCGGTAGCGAACATATCCTCGTACTCGTCTGTGAGCACGTTGTAGCCATAATTCTTGTTGCTATGCTGCTTCTGCGCGCGGCGGATACCCTCGACGACTACCGAGCCATCCTTGCCACCGTTGATGGCAAGCTGGCGGATCGGCTCTTCGAGAGCGCGGCGCAGGATATTCACACCTGTCGCGGCATCGCCCTTGAGGCTCAGCTTGTCCAGGGCCTCGACGGCGTTCAGCAGGGCCACGCCACCGCCGGGGACCATGCCCTCTTCGACGCCCGCGCGGGCAGCGGAGAGCGCGTCCTCGACGCGGGTCTTGCGATACTTAAGCTCAACCTCTGAACCGGCGCCAACCTTGATCAGAGCTACGCCACCGGAGAGCTTGGCCTGGCGCTCTTGCAGCTTCTCGCGATCATAATCGCTGGTGGTCTCTTCGATCTGGGCCTTGATCTGGCGGATGCGAGACTGGATATCCTCGGCGTCACCACGGCCCTCGACGATGGTCGTATCTTCCTTGGTAGAAACGACGAGGCGCGCGGAACCAAGATCGTCCAGCGTGGCACTATCGAGGCGGCGGCCCATCTCTTCGCTGATCACCTGGCCACCGGTCAGGGCGGCGATGTCACGCAGCATCTCCTTGCGGCGGTCGCCGAAGCCAGGAGCCTTGACGGCCAGCACGTTGAGGATACCGCGCAGTTTGTTGACTACCAGGGTGGCCAGGGCCTCGCCATCAACGTCTTCGGAGATCAGCACGATCTCGCGGCGACCCTGCTGGGTGATCTTCTCCAGGATCGGCAGGATATCCTGCACGGCGCTGATCTTCTTGTCGGTGATCAGGATATAGGGGTTCTCAATCGAAGCCTCCATCTTCTCCGCGTTCGTCACGAAGTAGGCAGAGATGTAGCCTTTATCGATCTGCATACCTTCGACGTACTCGGTCTCGAAGTTGGTGCCCCGCGACTCCTCGACGGTGATCACACCATCCTTGCCAACTTTGTCCATCACATCGGCAATCAGGTTACCGATGGTCTCATCGGCGGCGGAGTTGGTAGCGATCTGCGCGATATCCTTGCGGCTCTCAACCGGAATAGAATCGGCGTGGATATGCGCGACAATCGCCTCGGTGCCTTTGTCGATACCATACTTCAACTGCATGGGATTGGCGCCGGCCGCCAGGTTCTTCAGGCCCTCGGTGACGATGGCCTGTGCCAGCACGGTGGCCGTGGTGGTGCCGTCGCCCGCGACATCATTGGTCTTGGTGGCCGCCTCTTTCAGAAGCTGGGCGCCCATGTTCTCAAAGGGATTCTCAAGCTGGATCTCTTTGGCCACGGTGACGCCATCATGGGTGATGGTAGGCGCGCCGAATTTCTTGTCGAGCGCGACGTTGCGGCCCTTGGGACCAAGGGTGGTTTTGACGGCCCCGGCCAGAGTATCAATACCCTTCTTCAGGGAACGGCGAGCCTCTTCGTCAAATATAAGCTGTTTTGCCATATTAACGTTCCTTCTCTCTGATCTTAGCCAATAACGGCGAGAATATCACTCTCTTTGAGCACCAGGTACTCTTCACTTTCAAGCTTGAACTCGGTGCCACCATACTTGGCGAACAGCACACGATCACCTTCGCGCAGATCGATGGGCGCGCGATCACCATTATCGAGCAGGCGACCGCTGCCAACAGCGATCACGGTCCCCTCCTGGGGCTTCTCTTTGGCAGTATCCGGAATCACGATGCCGCTCTTGGTAACTTCCTCTTTGGCCGCTGGCTTTATGACCACACGGTCACCGACAGGACGAATCTTTGCCACGACGTATACTCCCTTTCACAAAACAATACAGTACTCAACGGATATCAATTCCGCTCGGTCCTCGTCTCAGGCGTATAGTGAATGACGCCTGAGATAGTCACCGATGTATACTGCGAATAGTCACAGGTGCAGGGGCCACCAGCCACGCAGCCCGCGCAGCAGTAAGACCTTCCCTGCACGACCACCGGGGGCCAGAGGATCTCTATATCGCAGTTCGCACACCGTGGTGATGGCTGTGTATGCTGAACGTGCTTTTTCTCTTCGCTTTGCATATGATTGCTCGCTGCGTACATATCCTCTTGCCTTTGAATCGCTGCCTATACCCCCGTTACCTTCTATCTTGGAGTATGCCACGGCGCACGTTAGAAGCGCGTAGGAAAAGTATTAGAGGAATGTAGGAGGAGTGTTAGAAATTCATTAGAACTCTGTCAGCCTTCAAACGCAACTATGGTATAATGAGTTACTCACACAGGCCAGGAACGCACAAACGTCACAACGAAGAGGTACTAGCAGCATGCCTTATATTGCCACCATCCACGATAAGACATACCAGATCGAGCCAGCCATCGGAGATCAGGAAGGCAGCGTTACGCTACAAGGCGCCCGTTATACCATTGATTGGCAACGAGTAGCTTCTCTCGCCGTCAGAGGCCAGCAGATGGGGGGGACCGGCGGCCGCTTCAGTCTGATCATTGCTGGCATGTCGTACGATGTCTTCGCCCGCCGTCTTGACAAGCCGGATGAAGGCGAAAGCCAGACCTACGAGATCCTGATCGGAGACCAGCGCTTCGAGGTGCAGGTTGAAGATGAGCGCGCAAAGGCGCTGATCGGGACCATTAAGTCCGCGTCCGACAGCGGGGAAGCTATGATACGCGCACCCATGCCCGGCCTGGTCATCGGTACCCCTGTAGAGGCCGGCGCCGAGGTGGCACGCGGCCAGACGGTCATCGTGCTGGAGGCGATGAAGATGGAGAACGACCTGGCCGCTCCGCGCGCCGGCACCATCAAGGAGGTCCGCGTCAGCAAAGGCCAGACCGTCAACCAGGGCGATATCCTCGTCGTGATCGAGGCATGAGCGGACACAGGCCAGCGCCTATATTTGTCGACAATTTTCGTTCCGGGCGCAGGCCAGCGGCGCCCCTACACGAAACAGAAGCAGGGCACCCGCCTATATTTGTCGACAATTTTCGTTCCGGGCGCAGGCCAGCGGCGCCCCTACACGAAATAAAAGCCTATATTTGTCGACAATTTTCGTTGATATGCTATAATGCGCTTGGCCGATGGATAGAGAGGTGACACATATGGACCAGCACGTGAGCCAGAACGTTGAGGAGTGGCGCAACACCACCGCTCGCAGCGCGCAGGAAAAAACCAGAGAGCGCCAGCCAGAGTTCGTCACAAGTTCCCATATCAAGGTACCGGACCTGGCGACCGCGGAGGACCTGCGCGACTTCGATGCACACACCCGGCTTGGCTATCCTGGCGAGTTTCCTTTCACACGCGGTGTGCAGGCCAGCATGTATCGCTCGCGCCTGTGGACCATGCGCCAGTACGCGGGTTTCGCCACGGCCGAAGAGTCGAACAAGCGCTACCATTTCTTGCTCTCGCAAGGCACGACCGGCCTCTCGGTGGCCTTTGACCTCCCTACACAGATGGGCTACGACGCCGATGCAGCCCTATCTGAGGGCGAAGTGGGGAAGGTCGGCGTCTCTATCTCCAGCCTTGAAGACATGGAGACCCTGCTGCATGGCCTGCCGCTGGAACGCATCAGCACCTCGATGACCATCAACGCGACGGCCAGTATCCTGCTGGCGCTCTACATCGCCGTCGCCAGAAAACAGGGGGCCGAGGTGCGCAAGCTCTCCGGGACCGTCCAGAACGACATCCTGAAGGAGTATATCGCGCGCGGCACCTATATCTACCCGCCCGTGTACTCTATGCGCATCATCACAGATATGTTCCGCTACTGCGCCGAGCACCTGCCGCGCTGGAACACCATCAGCATCAGCGGCTACCATATCCGCGAGGCTGGTTCGACGGCCGTGCAGGAGGTGGCCTTCACGCTCTCCAACGCCATCAGCTATGTACAGGCCGCCATCGATGCGGGCCTGGATGTGGACAAGTTCGCGGGACAACTCTCATTTTTCTTCAACAGCCACAACAACCTGTTTGAAGAGGTCGCCAAGTTCCGCGCGGCGCGGCGCATGTGGGCACATATTATGCGCGAACGCTTCCACGCACAGGACCCACGCTCGATGATGCTGCGCTTCCATACGCAGACGGCCGGCTCAACGCTGACGGCCCAGCAGCCCGACAACAACATCGTGCGCACAGCCTACCAGGCCCTGGCCGCTGTGCTGGGCGGCACACAGTCCCTGCACACCAACTCGAAGGACGAGGCGCTCTCGCTGCCGACGCAGGAAGCGGTGCGCGTCGCGCTACGCACGCAGCAGATCCTGGCCCACGAGACAGGGATGGCCGACGTGGTGGACCCGCTGGCAGGCTCGTATTACGTCGAGTCGCTGACGAATACCATTGAAGAACAGGCCTGGGAGTACATCCATAAGATCGATGAACTGGGAGGCAGCGTGCATGCCATTGAGCGCGGCTATATGCAGGCCGAGATTGAGCAGGCGGCCTACGACTACCAGCGCGCGCTGGAGGCGGAGCAGGCCATCGTCGTGGGAGTGAATCGCTTTGTGCAGGAGGAAGAGGAACGCCTGCCCCTGCTGCACGTTGACCCTGAAGTAGGGCGGCACCAGGCCGCGAAGCTGGCAGCCCTGCGCGAGCGGCGCGACAACCAGCGCGTCCAGCAGACACTGGCCGCTCTGGAGGCCGGAGCTAGCGGCAGCGCCAACCTGATGCCCCTGATCATCGATGCCGTCGAGGCATACGCCAGCCTGGGCGAGATCAGCAACGCTATGCGCCGCGTCTTCGGCGAGCAACGCGAGTTCCGCTCAATAGAATAACAGTAGAAACAATAGAAAAGAATAACTATAGAAATTGTAGAGCAGCCACTATGAATTATGGAAACTTACAAGATGGTGCGGACATCCAGGATTCCTATCCCGCGCGAGACGCGGAGCGCGGCGAGTTCGTCTCTGACCGCGAGCAGCGCGCATATGCCAGGAGTGCTGAGGCGCCGATAGGGGTCTTTGACTCAGGGGCCGGTGGCCTGACCATTCTTTCAGCGCTGCGCCAGCGCCTGCCCCACGAAGACTATATCTACATTGGCGACACCGCGCATTGTCCCTACGGCGTGCGTAGCGATAGCGAGATTGCTGACCTCTCGATCCAGGCCTGTCGCTTCTTGATAGAGCAGGGAGCGAAACTCATTGTTGTGGCCTGCAACACGGCATCACAGGCGGCGCTGAACACGCTGCGCGCCACCTTGCCGGTGCCCTTCGTGGGCGTTGTGCCGGCGGTCAAGCCCGCCGCGCGCGCCACCAGGAAGGGCCGCGTGGGCATCGCCGCCACCAACCAGGCCGCCAGGGCCACGTACCTGCGCCAGCTCATCGATGAGTTCGCCGAGGGCATCCAGGTGTACGCCATTGGCTGTCCCGAACTGGTGACGCTGGTTGAACTGGGAGAGCTTGATGGCCCCCTGGTGGAGGAGACCGTCAGGCAGGCGCTGCACCCCCTGCTGGTGGAAGATGTGGATGTCATCGTGCTGGGCTGTACACATTTCCCCGCCATGCGCGCCGTCATCGAACGCGTCGCCGGCAGCCAGGTGCAGATCATCGACAGCGGCGTCGCCATCGCGCGCCGGACGCAGGCGGTGCTGGATACCGATGACCTCATACATCCTGGCGACCAGGCTGCCAGCGGCAATCTCCAGGTCTGGTGCAGTGGTGATCCTGTCGCCTTTAGCACGGTAGCCAGCAAAATTCTCGGTTATCCTATCATCGCCCACCAATCTCTATTCAAGGAAAGCAGCAAAACATGACCAGGTATCCTACTCCTGATACGAACGAAGATAACACTACCGGTAAACATCTAGACATAAACCAATCCATCCAAATGGATGAACCCGCATCCGTAGTCCAGAAACCACCCGCTAAGCCATTGTACACTCGTGTCGCCCGCTACGTCTCCAACATTCTGGCGCCCGCGACCATCTCGTTGCCCCTGGTGCTGCTGCTAGCCTTCTATCACGCGCACGATCCAGGAAAGGCGCTCTTCTACGCGGGCATCACGCTGCTCTTCGCGAGTCTGGGGCCGCTGATCTATATCATCATCGGTGTGCGCCTGGGCAAGCTGTCCGATATCGATGTCAGCCGGCGCTCCCAACGCTCTGGGCCGTTTCTCTTCGGGCTGATCTCGGTCACGCTGGGACTCTTCATCCTGCTGGCGCTGCACGGCCCCAAAGTCCTGACCACGCTCCTCATTATCACCATTGTGAGCGGCCTGTGTATGATGTTCATCACCATCTGGTGGAAGATCAGCATCCACGCCTCATCGCTGGCGGGAGCAGTAACCATCCTCACTGGCCTTTATGGCGCGCTCATGCTGCCCGCGTTCCTTCTGCTCGCGCTGGTATGCTGGTCGCGCGTAGTGCTGCGCCGCCATACCATCGCGCAGGTGATTGCCGGCTCGCTGCTGAGCATCGCGCTCACCACGGGGATTTTGTGGCTGCGGGGAGTATGACCAAATCGGGGGAGCTTGCAGGGCGCAGGCCAGCGGCGCCCCTACACGAAAGAGCAGGCTCCGCTCTCTCTCACCGATCCCTCCTCCGGCTGGTCTGCGCCCCCCCGCAAGCCTGCGCACGGCACGAAGGCGAGGCCCGACCCGTCCTGTTCCAACGCGCCCCGGCACGGATCAGGGACCTGCCACTATTCCTCGCGCCAATATACGCCGTGCTCGCGCCGCAGCAAGCCACGACCAACCATGTCTTTTCTAAAAAAAGCCGCATCATGATAATGCTGCGTTATAATTTTGTTCACTTCATCTTCCCGGTAATGCACCCCAACCTCAAAACGACGCGCAAACCATCTAACGATAATCTCAAGATTTTTGCGGCCTGCCGGGATAGTCGTGAGGCGCTGGCCCACAAAAAATTTCGCCAGCACCTCGCGCTCCTCTTCTCCAACAGCAAGGTCATCAATAGAAGCAACTTTCCCGGCAGATGGTTGCAACGCCTTTTGGAGTACCTTCAAAGCACTCTCGTTGAGCTTGCAACTATAGGTTTTTCCCTCTAATTGCACCTCGACAAGTTCCAGTTCTTGCAACTTTCTCACATGCCTCAAGACAAGAGAGGGTTTTAAAGCTAACAATACGGCCAGGTCGCTCAGGCTATATGGCTGTATGGACAGCAGGCCTAATAGCCTGAGCCGGTATTTATTTGCCAGAATGTCCACGACGGAGCGTAAGAATAGGATATTCTCCTGGGAGGCCTGCATCAGTTTCCCGCTTTCTTTGTAAACGTAGTTCACTCACTGTGTTCCGGCATCTCCGGCCCGATCAGCCAGTACTGTGAGCCATCGCGCGTGCGGTTCACAAAGCGATACCCGTATAATCCACGGCGCAGGGCGGCGCTATCCTTAAAGGTGCTGTGCAGGAGGAGCAGTTCATTTACCTCTTGCTCGCTATATATACGCCCTGACACAAAGAAGCTTGCCAGGTATTCCAGAATGAGCAGCTTATCGCGCTGTCTGGCTGGCGGCCACATGGTCAGCCGGCCGCTTTTATCCAGGAAGCGGCGCAGCTCCTGGGGCAACGTTTCGTCGTGAGCCTCTGTCACGGGCGTGGTCCAGAGATTTTCTCCTGAGACAAGCTGCTCAAGGGCGCGGGCCGTGAGATCAAAGTAGAAAGAGCTGAGGCGATAGGTTTTGTTGGCCCCCTCGCCACGGCGCTCATACAGGTACTTCATCGACACA
>JBDTHH010000564.1:0-3523 GCA_039937055.1 Ktedonobacteraceae bacterium
TGTGCTCGTTTTTGTATCTTCTCCTAGTCTTGTCTTAGTTTACGATATTTTGGAGAAGTTGACTTCGATCACTGTCCGGTCTTAGGAGTTCACTTCAGGGAAACTATTATGCATTTGCACTTACATCCGACGCGCCAGGAAGCCCTGACAGTCGATGAGACGACCCTGACCCGTTGGTCGCTGACAACCACACCGGCCATTCGTCTGGCTCAGCACTCCACCGTCCCTTTTTCTGTGTTCCCCATCGTGTACAGAGCAGATGGTCGTAAAGTGCTCTTGGGTGGGGTTACTGGTGCCCCTGATGGCACGTTCTTTGAGCATCAATTACTCATATCAGAAACGTATCCCACCCTAAGTGGGATCGAACTCCGTTCTTGGGAGGATCTTTCGCTAGCCAGGTCCTTTCCAATCCCCCAGACAAAGGGCTGGATTCAAAGCCTCGACGCCTCTCCTGATGGTCGTTGGCTCGTTATAGCTCCTGATTTTCCTGAACAGATCTTTCTCCTCAATCGACAGACCGGGGAGGTGATGAGCCATCATGTTTTATATAATCATTGTCATTTCACAACCGGTTTGACCTTTGATCCCACCTCGATGTACGTCGCGGGAATCTCTTCCCATGATGGAGAGGGATGTTTGATGCTCTGGCGACTTGATCCGCCAGAACGCTTCGGAACAACGCGAGATGGCACAACGTGAAATGATGCTGAAGCTGGAAGGGGCTTGGCGCGGTGCGAAGTTCAATTTGCGTTCGATACGTGAGAGCAGTCCTGATCTGGGAGAGTTTGCCTATTATCCCCCCTATGCAGAATTTAGGTATAAAGAGCTAGAGGAACTATGTCTGAGCGGAGACTATCCTCAGAAAGAGCATGCCGTGGATGATGATTATATTGCTGGCAATGTTCGTATCACGTTATGGAAAGTGGTCGAACGGTTGATTACCAGCAAGGTATTTGCGCCTCTGCGTCTCGCCTCGCCTTTTCGGGTGGGCTACCGGTTTCACGACGATGGTCATTTCATTGTTCTTCGTCTGCTGAACTGGCCAGCGCTCTGATCTCCTCTCGGTTTGTTTCGTTATCCCAGCGTGCAAGTCGCAAGATGGCCTGATTTGCTCTTGTGGGGCTATGTGTAGTGGCGACCCTCGCGGTCGCCATGTTCCATGCCTGTATTCCGTACCTGCACAACACAAGGAGAACAAGATACCGTGATCCACGAGCGGCTTGATCTTCGCCATTGGAAGCAAATGTGTTCACTGCAACGCTTGCTTGCAGAAAGTGGGAGATCAACAGCATATGATATATTACTCATAGCTTTGCAACTCCGCCGCTCGGGGAGCCACCTGCCGAAGGAATAAGAAAAAGGCACATGTATGGAATTGGATTGGTCGGAACAGTCTGCTCATATTCGTACGCTGTATGCGCCCTGGCAACCGGGAGATGGGTACGAGGAAAGCATCATCTCAGTGGAAGAGATACGGCTTGGTGTTCGCCTACCAGCCCCTCTTCGAAGCTTTTATCATGCCTGGGGCAGGCGCAAAGATATGACACAAATCAATCACCCCCTGTTTGGCCCTGCGGAATGGATGCTCCGACCCGAGGCACTCATTTTCTGTGCGGAGAATCAGGCAACCATATACTGGGCAATCCTGAGCGAGGATCTGGAGAAAGCCAATCCTCCGGTTGTAAAGGCGTATCCTGTATGGGAGTCGGGGATGTCAGAGATCGCCTCCCCACTCATCTGGATGCCGAGCTACCCTCATGTATCGGATTTCCTTGACATGCTCACCTATCATCATGCGCTCTGCGGGGGAGCCTTGCATGGAGGGTCGGCCAGGACCTTTCAGCGGGAGGAGTCCCAGCGAGTGTGGCTTGAACAGCACTGGCAACGCATAATCATTGCACCCATGGTGATTGGACTGGTTGAGGAATATGATGGAGACCTCCCTTTTTATGTGCGCCCTGGCCAGGCTCTGTTCCGTGGAGGCAGCGCCTGCTGGGCCGCAACCCGTTCGGTCGAGGACCTCGATGAAATCGGCCAGGTATTCCAGGTCACATGGAGGCATCGCTGGTGAAGCTCCAAACCAGGGTCACCACTACACATATTCTCGCGTGCCGATCAATCGTTGCTGCGCGATGACCTGTTTTGCTCTGGCAGGGGCTATGTGTAGTGGCAACCCTCGCGGGGCATCCGCGTGATCGCATACGTCTGATAGTTTTAGCCGTGGGCAACTCTCAGATCCATTGATACTGAACATGCATCATTGCCAAAAAGCACAGGTCAAGGCATGTAATGCCTCAAAGAAATCCAGAGTCTGAGGAGGCTCACAATAGCCATAGGCCTGGAGAAAGGTGCAGAAGTCGTCCTGGTCCAGCAAGAGAAGGCGCATGCTAAATAGGGCTGTTGCTAGATCAAAGCGGCGATCACCATACCCCCCTAATGACCAATCAATCACCCCCACCACCTGGGTATCGTGTACAAGCACGTTTGGTAGGCAATAATCGCCATGGCAGAAGACCAGATCGTTTGAGAGATCAGGACGCTGGGCCTGAAGTTTGGCGAGAAGCTGGCGCGCGTCTTTGCCATCGAAGCGACTGTTTGTGCCAGCGACACAGGCATCAAGCGGTCGTGCTTGAATGTGGGTCTCTAGCCAGTGCAAGGTGTGCGTCAGCCAGTCTGCTGGCCGTGGCACATCTGGCGTCCAACTATGGACACGATGAAGCGCGCGAGCATACTCTTTGATGAGCTGCTGACGCTCATCGCCATGAGAACGCTTGAGGGCGACATGCAACGGCTCTCCCTCAATACAGGTAAACAAAAATGCTGGACCGTGATCTCCCTCGGTCTTTCCTAGCGGTTGTGCGACGAAAGGAGCGTAACGCTGTAAGGCGGTGAGGATCTGACCTTCCTGGATCAGCGCCTGCACCATGAGCGGAGTCTGTGCCGTTTTGAGCACAAAGCGTCCCCGTGCCGAGGAGAGGATGCACACCTGAAAAGCGGTTCCTTGTGGAGGATACTCGATGGCGTCGATCTGCCCGACATACGCTGCCAGTTCCTTTGGCAACAGAGGAGAGAGGGGTGCGATCTCGTGGTCATTCATCAACGATACCTGCCCTTTCTGAGGAATCCTCTAGAACATGATATGTGTTCGCATATATTGTTCTCCCGCAGAAAATATCTTACCATATTCTTGATGAGATAAGGTGTTCCTGAAACCTCATGTTAGTTATGGCCAGCAGTCATACGAGCGATTGAAGCTATTGGATATCCAGAAAATCAGGTCGAACTTACAGACGCCGCAAGCCCATGATCACAAAGATGATGCTTAGAAGGAGAAAGCCAATGCTCAGCAGAAGCACGAAAAGTGTTACGATCACATCGATGCGAGAAAGTTCTCGTCGACGAAGGCTCTCTCTACTCCACAGGCCGCCCAGCAGCCCACCAGCCAGGTAGATCGTACCAGAGAGACAAAAGAACAGGGGCGGCAGAAGCAGGCCAGCAACAGAATAGATACCACTTAACAACA
>JBDTHH010000565.1:0-3316 GCA_039937055.1 Ktedonobacteraceae bacterium
GATGCGACACAGCGAGCGAAACGGGAACGCAGACGCTCAAGGATGCGGTCGCGTACCACAGCGGGTTCCTGCGCGGCCAGATGCTTCAGATACGTGGGGAAGTCCGGCGTATCCTGCTCTGGCACCAAGGCATCACGCAAGCCCTCGAAGATCAGCCTATTGACATAACGAGACGCGGGAGTGAGCGCATCCAGCGTTCGCAAGACCCACGGATTAAGGCCAGGGAGGCGTTCGGCCGCGCTGAGCAACGCCAGGCTGTTCAGGGCGTTATATACGGGGTCCAGGGACACACGCATAGGGATAGTCTGCTGAGATGTTAGTAGTAAAGTCATGGAAACGCCTCCTTTTGTAATTATGCGTTTATTTGCATATTTGCTTAATTGGAGAGTACCATGAAAAATGGTAGATGTCAAGGGGATGGATGCTGGAAATAGCATAAATTCACCGGCAAATTGAGCTTGAAGCGGCGCATGAAAGGCTCTTTTAGGGATCAGCGCATCCAAACCGGAAAACGGCATGCTTCTGTTTGGGTGCGCCGGGTTCAATTGATCAGGACATATTCCTCAACACCCATGGCTCTTTTTGACTTCTTTTTCAGCATGCTAATCCCCCCTATTGAACAACATCTTTGCGCGTTTCTTTGCTGTGATTACGCCGGAGCGCATCGCGCCGTTTATACCATTCTTTATGGAGGGCGGGTATTTGCTCGGCCAGGAATTCGGCAAGTGCGGCGGCTTCTTCTAACAGAGAGATGCGCGAATCTTGCCCCTCGTCCTTCAAAGCATTCAGACCTTCTCGGAACAGGGCAGCCTGCTCCTGATAAACTGTCACGTCAAATCCTTTCCCCTCAATACCGGCCGGATTGATACTGATTGAATCGCTTCGTTGGCCAGCAGCGCGAGTTCGGTTGACAAGGTGGTAATTCTCCAGCGTTTGGACCGCACCAGCAATAGCACTGCGGCTCGCCATAAGCGCATCAGCAAGCTCGCTCATTGACTGCTTCTCGGGAATACAGACGAAGAGATAGCCGAGCAGCCGACCTACCATGGGAGGGAAACCGTACCGCAGGGTGTAAAAATGCCTGATGTGATCTGCATACAGCAACTGCTCATCCTTATTCATACGAAATACCTCTCCTCAATTTTTCTCTTTTCCTGGAGATGTTTTTCTTCACCTCAAGCAGGCAAAGCTCGCTTCTTGACGGAGCGTTCCAGTTCTCTGAACTGGAGTGATCTCCCTTCTGCATATGATAACATAGATAACAGAAATGTCAAAAATATTTGTTATTTGTGGCCGCTGTTAAGAAAGTAGAACTGATCATGGAAGATACAAGCGTTGAAAGGCCCATCTCTTCAGCAAGAGCAGATACTTGCTGCAAGTGAAACTGGGCATTGGTCATGTCCCCTTTTTTGAGGTAGATGTCCCTGAGCGAGAGGTGATCTAATGGCTGGTAGGGCCTGAAGCCGCCTGCTTCCCGGAAGGAGAGCGCACGTAGAGCGTGGATGAGCGCCAGGTCCAGATCTCCTTTGAATAAGGCATCTATAGTAGGTGACGATTGGGTTCGGCCTGTTCGCGGTCCGGTGGAGTCAGGAGGAGACGACGGTGTCAGCAGAAGAGATGGCAGATATTATCTCGCAGGTGATCATGGATGGGGTGGCTCGTCTCGCTCCCGATGCGTTACCGGAGTGAGAATGCGGGGAATAGAGCGCCGCCGATACCTGGTATGTATCGGCGGCACCTATGTATGTTTAAGGTATAGTCGCGCCGCTGCGTTCGGGCAAGCGGGGGGCCAGAGCGGCCAGGCGTTGCGCGCGAATGGCGGGGGCCTGTGCGCGGCGCGTGGTAGCCGTGGTGGCGCGGCTGACGAGTTGGATGAAGCCATAGAGCAGGCCCCAGTTGAGCACGCCTGTGACGATCAGGAAGACCAGGTTCGAGAGGCCCAGGGAATTCACCAGCAGGTAGATCATACCGGTCAGCAGGATATTGCCCAGGGTGACCGGGATGAGGATCAGCCAGGCGAACTGCATCAACTGGTCGGCGCGCAGGCGGGGCAGCGTCGAGCGAATCCAGATGAAGACGAAGCAGAGCAAGTAGATCTTGAGGACAAAGTAGGCCGCGGCTAGCACGTTGCCCAGCACCATCCAGCCAAAGGCCATGCCGGGGGCCGTCAGAACTCCCACACCGGGGCCGGACCAGCCGCCCAGGAAGAGCATGGTGGCGATGGCGGAGACGATGGTCATGTTGCCGTACTCACCCAGGAAGAAGAGCGCCCAGCGCATCCCGCTGTACTCGGTGAGGTATCCGGCGACCAGCTCTGACTCCGCCTCCGGTAGATCGAAGGGGGCGCGGTTCGTCTCGGCCAGGCCGCAGGTGTAATAGATCAGGAGCATCAGCGGCTGCACCAGGAAGAACCAGGCCCAGGGCGTGAAGCCCTTGAAGATGAAATCTCCGATAGCGGTACCCTTACCGGGCCAGTCGCTCGCCTGCTGGAACAGCATAATGTCTTTAATCGAGATAGTGCCGATGCCCCCCGTAGTAAGCACGCTGGTAAGCATAATCACGCCCACCAGGGCCAGCACCAGGGGCAGCTCATAGGAGATCATCTGCGCGGCCGAGCGCAGGCCGCCGATCAGCGAGTACTTATTGTTCGATCCCCAGCCGGCCATAATCACGCCGACCACATCCAGCGAACTCATGGCCACCAGGTACACGATGCCGGTAGCCAGGGCCGTACCCGGCAGGCCGATATAGGGGGAGAAGGGTATCACCGCGAAGGCCGCGATCACAGGGGCCATAAAGACGGACGGCGCCAGCAAGAAGACCGCTTTGTCGGTCTTCGCCGCGTGGATATCCTCTTTCAGGAGCAGCTTACCGACATCGGCCACGGTCTGCAACAGTCCCCAGGGACCGGTATGGATGGGGCCCACGCGGTCCTGTATCCAGGCCATCACCTTGCGTTCGGCGAGGATCAGGATCACCGCGCTCGTCATAATAAAGCCGAAGACGGAGACGATCATAATGATGAATTGTAAGAATTGCCATGAGAAGATACCGCTAATAAGCTGGCTCCACCATCCGTCGTCCGCCAGCACAAATGCGCTATACATAAGATAACTCCAATCGAAAAAAACCGGAAACGCGAGCCGACGGGAGCATGTTCACATGGTCCTCGTTGGCTCGCGGCTATCTGCTATCGATCAACCTCGCCCAGCACGATATCCAGGCTGCCCAGGATCGCCACCACGTCGCTCATTTTATGGCCGCGCAGCAGTTCAGGCAGCACCTGCAAGTTCACAAACGAGGGTCCCCGGATCTT
>JBDTHH010000566.1:0-9042 GCA_039937055.1 Ktedonobacteraceae bacterium
CCTCCAGCGCCTCCAACCGCTCCCGCAGCACATCGTAGCTGAGTCCACGTTCGTCGAGCAGGCGCCGCGTGCCGACGAGCACAGAGCGCCCCTCTACCTGCGCTTCCAGGCCGCGACCGGCCAGCGCCGTGAACTTCTCAGGCAGGCTACCCAATGTGATGCCACGCGCTTTCGCGCCCTCCACGATGGCCGCCGCCAGAGGATGCTCGGAGCCTTGCTCCGCCCCGGCAACCAGGCGCACGATCTCGTTCTCACGCCCTTTGCCGGGCAACGCGATGACATCGGTCAGTTCGGGCTGGCCCCTGGTGATCGTCCCTGTCTTGTCGAACAAGACGGCGCGCACCGCCTGAATGCGTTCCAGACTCTCGCCTCCCTTGATCAGAATGCCCTGCTCAGCCCCCTTGCCAGTGCCGACGATAATGGCGGTTGGCGTGGCCAGCCCCAGCGCACATGGGCAGGCGACAACCAGCACCGCCACGGCGGCGACGATGGCGGTAATCCAGGGTGCGCCGGCATGCATGCCGCTGGCACTGGCGCCGCTCACACTGCCAACGATGGCCCAGCCAATAAACGTCAGGCCAGCGACGACCAGTACGACAGGCACAAAAATGCTGGAAATGCTGTCGGCCAGCCGCTGGATGGGCGCTCTGGTCCCCTGCGCCTGCTCAACCATGCGGATGATGCTGGCAAGCACGGTATCCGCTCCTACTCTGGTGGCGCGCATATGCAACAGGCCGCGCTGGTTCATGGTCGCCCCGATGAGCGCGTCGCCCTCGACCTTCTCGACCGGGATGCTCTCCCCCGTAATCATGGCTTCGTCAACGGCCGAGCGGCCCGCCAGCACTGTGCCATCAACGGGGATCTTCTCGCCCGGTCGCACAATCAACTCAGCATCGACCTGCACCTGCTCAATGGGCAGCTCGATCTCCTGGCCACCACGCATTACGTGAGCCGTGCGCGGCTGTAGGCCCGCAAGCCTCTTGATGGCCTCGCCGGTCTGCCCCTTCGCTCGCGCCTCCAGGTACCGGCCCAGAAAGATCAGGGTGATGATTAAGGCGGCGGTATCATAAAAGGTGGCCATACCCACAACGCCTGGGAAGAAGGTGGCTACCACGCTCAGCAGGTAGGCCGCCGTGGAGCCGATGGAGACCAGCGTGTCCATGCCCACAGCCACATGACGCAGCGTGTTGATGGCCCCGCGATGAAATTCCCAGCCCACGAACGCCCACACCGGCGTAGTAAGCGCCAGCAGCACATAGTTCTCGCCCGCGAAGCTGTTCATAAAGAACATGCTCAACAGCACGACCGGCAGCGTCAGCGCAATGCTCAGGATCAAGAGCCTGCGCTTGCGCACAATCTCCGCCTGTCTGCGTGTGCTACGCTCATCGGCTTCCTGCGCCACCGGCGGCCGGGACGCTTCCCCTGTTACCAACGCGCTATCCTGTGTTGCGGCTGGCAGCACGCTCTGGGAAACAGGCACGGCCTGCGGGGTGGCTTTGTACCCTACCGCCTCTACCTTCTGCACCATCTGTGCCAGCCCTGTCTGCCGCGGATCATACACGACGGTCGCCCGCTCAGTGGCGAGGTTCACGCTGGCATCCGTCACACCGGGAACCTTCTTCAGCCCCTTCTCAATGCGCATCGCGCACGAGGCACAGGTCATGCCTTCCAGGTTGAGCACCGCACTCTCCGGCTCCTGGGCCACAGGGACATCTCTCTCTAGCGAGCTACCTGTATCTATCGTCATAGCAAATTCCTTCAATCTTCCAGTACAATTCACCCATACCCCCCTGGTAGGGGTATAGAGAGAGTATATGCTATGCGAGGGGACAATGTCAACTGCGATACATGGATGAAACGTGGTGTTTTACTCGCCGTTCGCCGCTCGGACGAAGACGCGCTGCACCACGGTGCCGCCGACCGTCTGTGTCATCGTGCCGATGCGCAGGGTATATACGTCTCCATAGGGGGCTGTGGACTCCATACCAACCAGGACGCCGGGGACAAGGCCCAGGCTGGCAAGGTAGCGCAATAACTCCGAGTCATCATCGTTGACCCGCTGCACAATGGCCTGTTGCCCTGGCAGGAGCTGGGAGAGGGGATACGTCTGCCGCACCTCCACCCTGCCTGTCTTACTGGGAATAGGATCGCCGTGCGGGTCTTCGGTCGGATGGTTGAGCATATCATCCATGCGATCCTCGAAGGCCTCCGAGATCGCGTGCTCAAGCTGTTCAGCCTCAGCATCCACCTGGTCCAGTGGAAACCCCATGATCTGGACCAGGAAGAGTTCGAGCAACCGGTGATGACGCACCAGTTCCGCTGCCGCCATCTCCCCTTCAGAGGTCAATTCCACGCCATGATAGGGAGTATGAGACACGTAGCCTCGTTCCGCGAGCCATTTGAACAACTGCGTGATGGTAGCATCGCTGAGCTGGCCTGTAGGCTCCAACGATTGCAAGCGTTCCCGCACAGCTTTGGTGGTAATGCGTTCTCCTCTTTCGTGGAGCTTATAGCACAGCTTCAAACAGTCTACAGCGCGAATCGGCAGTATCCGTAACTCTGACATCATGAGTATCCCTCCCTTTATGTACACACCCGCTGCAGGAACCGTTCCTGCGTTGCCTGTAGGTTCGTTCCCGGTTTCCAAACCACTCTTGCCCTTATGGCCTTTCTTTATAGCTCTTTACACAGCTAAAAAACTAGTCATTATAAATATAAAATGCGTGTCAAGGATCTATAAAAAGCTACGCACCGCAAGGAACGCCTGCCTTATGCTGTGAAGAAGAGATACCCGGCGAGTATGATACCTATCAAGGTAGTAATGATAGCGAGAATGATGGCATAACGCGCGGACGGGTGGAAATGCTCTTCATCGATGGCGCGCCGGACATGCAGGAAATTGAGCAGGGAGACGAACATCATCACTGTACCAAGCAGCACAAGTGTGATGCCGATGATAGAAGAATAATGCGCGGGGTTAGGCGCCTGGTCCAGGAGTTTCAGGCCCAGCTCGCGCAGAACCAGCCCGAAGCGCTCGACCACGAAGCCGAAGGCCATGACCGCTAGAGCCGTACGCACCCAGGCAAGGAACGTACGCTCGTTCGCCAGGTGGTCCGTGACCCTCTTGCTCAAACCGATGCGCCTGGTGGCTGGCATAGGTGAAACGCCCGAACCGCTGGCATCCCGGCCCTCCACCACCTTAGGAACGCTCTCTTCTTTTTGTTGCACTTTTGCAACCTTTCTTGTAATTCACCGTAGTGCTCCGTCAGGATGTTGAGCGATCCCCTCCCGCGTAGGGACCCGGCTTGGCCGCGTCCGTGTGGCCTCCTCTCTGGCCGCGCAAGCGAGGCCGCACACGGATGCGGCAAGCCGAATCCCTACGCGGGAGGGGGCGTCTCACCCGTTCTACGTAGAGCGCGCCTTCTGATTCCCTTTGAAAACAGAGAACAGGAACCAGAGGGAAGGAATGAGCAGCAGCATCCCTACGATTGTACACAACAACAGCAGCCACAACATTGCCGTGGAGGCGGCCGCGTTGCTGACGGTGACATCCGGCGGAATAATGTAGGGGAGCTGCGATACTCCCCAGGACCCAAGCAGGAACGCTGTCTCGACAATAACCAAGGCACGCGCCCAGCGATAGCGCCTCAGGTACAACGCTACGGCGGCCCCCAGGCCCACCAGCATCGTGGCGATCACCACCGGAAGCGCGTGCGCCAGCATGCCATTCCACAGCAGTGGGGCTTCGCTGGGGGAAAGTAGCAGGCCAGCCGCGCCCAGCACCGCCGTGATGGCGCCAGCAACGATAGCGCGCAGGCGGAAGACCTCTACCAGTTCGTCATCATGGGCGCGTTCGGCTTCGACGGTGAGGTAGATCGCCGCCAGCACCGCGCATAGACAGACCGCCATCGCGCCAATCGTCAGCGCGAAGGGTGTCGTCCAGGCCGACCCCAGATCCGTTTGCACGAAGCCATTGGCCTGCACGCGAATGCTGCCACTGGCTACCGCCGCCGCCGACGCTCCCAACAAGAAAGGCGTGACAGCACTCGCCAGGCCGAATACCCGGCTCCATACTTCGCTGAACCACTGCATATCGCTGGCATACGTGCGAAAGATGAACGCCGCCCCGCGCAGCACAATGCCAAACAGGATCAGGGTAAACGGCAAGAAGAGCGCCGTAGAGAGCGTCGAGAACGCCAATGGGAACGCCGTGAACAGGCCCACCAGCAGGAAGATCAGCCACACATGATTGGCCTCCCACACCGGCCCGATAGCCTGCGTGATCAGGCGTCGCCTGCGTTCCGCACGCTTCCCAAAGGCCAGGAAATCCCAGATGCCGGCGCCAAAGTCGGCCCCGCCAAGCACGGCATAGGCGATCAGCGCTAACCACATGACTGTGAGTATAGCATACTCAAGGATCATCACACACCTACCTGTTCTTTGGCTTCGCTACTCTCACTGCTGCTGGAGAGTACGGGCCACTCCAGCTTCGGCAGAGGCGCGCGCGCTACCCGCCGCAGCATCCAGATCAAGGTGACCGCCAGGATCACATAGATGCAGACGAAGACCAGAAAGGTGATATTCAGCCCCGGCGCCGTCGTCACCGCGTCTTTGGTGCGCAGGTAGCCATAAATGGTCCAGGGCTGGCGTCCGATCTCGGTCACCATCCAACCAAGCTCTACTGCCAGGAAGGCCAGCGGGCCTGAGAGCACGATACCCCACAGCAGCAAGCGCTGCTCAGGCACGGCACGCTTGCGTAGCAGGTAGAGCAGCCAGAAGACGGCCGCGATGAACAACACAAAGAAGCCGCTGCCAACCATGCCATCAAACGATGAATGCACAATCGTAGTATTCGGCCAGTCCGAGCGCGGGAAGGCGTCAAGTCCCTTGATGGTTGAGTTCGGATCGCCGGTCGCCAGGATGCTCAAGCCATTGGGGATCTCCAGAGCATAGTAGACCTGGCCCGTCTGTGGATCGGCCAGGCCGCCAATGCGCAGCGCGACCCCGTTCTCCGTCTTGAACAGGCCCTCCATGGCAGCCAGCTTGGCGGGCTGCGCGTCAACAAGGAAACGCGCGTTGAAGTCGCCGCTGACGATCTGGAGGGGCGTGGCGATCAGCGCCATGCCCATGGCCAGCATCAGCCCCTTGCGCCGGTACTCATCACGCTTGCCGCGCAGCATAGCCACCGCGTAGACCGCCGCCACGCCAAAACCGGTGGCGACGTAGCAGGCCAGGATCATATGCACGGTCTCGTAGGGCGTGCTGGGATTGAAGATAGCCTGCACGGGATCGATCCCAGTGACCCGGCCGTGCTGAATCTGAAAACCGGCCGGGGTATTCATCCAGGAGTTGGCGCTAACGATGAACCAGGCCGAAGCCAGCCCGCTGATCCAGATCGGGAACGAGCAGAGCCAGTGGACGCGCGGCGACAGGCGCTCCCACCCGTACAGGTAGAGGCCCAGAAAGATGGCCTCCATAAAGAAGGCAAAGCCCTCAAGCACAAACGGCAGGCCGATGATGGCGCCAGAAAATTTGGTATAGGTCGGCCACAGCAGGCCCAGCTCAAAGGAGATAATTGTGCCAGAAACGGCGCCAATGGCAAAGAGGATGGCCGCGGCCCTGGCCCAGCGACGCGTCAACGCCATCCAGACCGGGTCCTTGCGCCGCAGCGCCAGCCCCTCGGCAATACACAGGAGCAGCGGTAAGCCTACCCCCAACACCGAAAAAATGATATGGAATGCCAGTGAAGTGCCCATCTGGACACGTGCAGCTAACAGGTTTGACATACATGTTCCTCAGGAGCGTATGGATGTGAGACCCATACGTCTATGCTCAGGTTATTTCGCGTTTTCTATCCATCTATAATTGTAGGACCACCTGTACAGAGCTACCACCCCGGCTGGTGAGAAGGTGTTGCAGGAGAGGTAGGGGCGCCGTTTACAAGCCCGCCTGGCAGGCAATACGTGTTGTGTGAAGCTTTGCGGGCTTGTAAACGGCGCCCCTACCTCTCCTGCTCTTTCTTTTTAATCAGGAAAATGTCATAGAGCAGATTATGTTACAATGTTCCCTGGTAAGTACGCAGAAAGGTCATGGTACGATGTCCACCAGCAGGCCCGGCGCGGCGGAGAAGATACTGGCCCGCTTCAAGCCCCTCCGCGAACATCTCCAGCCGGGGGAGGAACCTCTTAGTGCCACGCCCGCGATCTGGGACAGCGAGCAGGCACAGCGCGGCGTCCCCTGTGACGTGGTGCTGACAAACCAGCGCCTCCTGGGGTACGCGTTCGCGCGCTTCCCGCGCCAGCGGATCTTTCTCGAAGCGCTCGACCTCGCCGACATCACTGTCGTTTCCCTGCGCCAGAAGAGCCATGAGCCGCTCTTCCGTGAGTTACTGGTGAGCGAAGGGTCGCGCAAAGTCTATATTCACTCCAGCAGGCCAAAGATTGAGGCCCTGTATGCCTCCCTGCGCGCGGCCAGCGAGCAACGCACGCCTCAGACTAACATCACCCTCGATGAGCCAGCAAATACCGAGGCGACGCCGGCTCCGGTGTCCCCCATCTATGGCCGCCAGGAGATCCGTACGCCCTTCGAGCGCTCACCACTCGGTCTCTCGCTCCTATTCGCCGGCGGTGTGCTGCTGGAGCTACTCGCCGCGCTGCTCTGGCTGGCGACTCAAAGCGCCCCGTTGGCGCTACCGCTGTTTATCGCCGGACTGGTCTGCGTGATCACGGCTTTTCTGACACGCAGGCGATAGACATTATGTAGGAATATGGCGCCCGCGAGGAGCGCCACTACACATAAGCTGTTGATGAGAGGACCTCCTCCCGCGTAGAACCGGGCGCAGGCCAGCGGCGCCCCTACACGAAATCCCGAATCCCTACGCGGGTGGGGGAAGCGCCGCTCTGCGGTCAAATGAAGCGTGTCACAACACTACAATGGAGATTTTTTCGCGTCGCGCTCTTTCTTGAGCGACTCCTGGTGCTGTTCCCAGCGCGCGCGTATCTCATCTTCACTGGCGCCGCTGTCGTAGGCCGGTGAAATCAAGGGGCTGGCACGCTCAACCCTCACCAGCACTATCGATTGGATTGGGCTGGCCGTCCCCCAGCTGCGGTAGAAGGCCAGCAACTCCTCGAACCGCTCCCCCTCGCTGAAGATGGTTGCTGTCCCCTTGAAGCGATAGCCCTTGCGCATGATCGGATCAACAACGTTGATCTCTATCACAGGATTATGCCGCAGGTTCTCGACGGTACCCGGCGAGCAGATATCGGCAAAGACCAGGTGCTCGTCATCCCAGATCAGCGTCGTGCCCTTGGGCGAGAGATTGGGCGTTCCATCCGGGCAGACCGTCGCCACGAAGCCCAGGCGCTGCTCCCGCACCACGCGCTGCATATCCTCGGTCAGTTTCTGTGCCATCCCTGTTGTTCCCTTTCAGTAGCTTGCGGATCGTTGAGACACCAGCATCTCACTGCCTTTGAAACACGGCATTCTTCTCTCTATTCTATACTGAAAAGTCATAGGAGCGGCATGGGCGCAAGTGCTTGCTGGACTCGTCCAGCCAGTTCTCTGAGATCCTTGATGCTGTGAAGCGTAATGGTGCGCCGATCTAGCGTCTTTATAACCAACTTTGTGGGATTGTAGCGGTACGCACGCAGGAGCCGTGCAGTAGCAATGTGTTGCCAGGGCAAGGGTGTCGTTCGTGCGCCTTTGGTGTGAATCATGCCATTCTGGTACAGGTACACGACCGTCCCACTCGCATTGATCGTCCAGGCGGCTGGCACGGCTTTGACGGCGAACACCGCCAGGGCAATAAACGCAATCCCCACTGCAATGAGCTGCGGAGCATTATCATCTCCTGTGAGACCCATCTGCGCCGCGATGCCATACGAGAAGCTTAGCAGCGCGACTAATCCCACACAGAGGAATGGAGGACCCAGAATAAGTATGGGACAGCCAACGAGCATGGCGCGGGTGCGCTCTTGAGCCCGGTACGCCTTGATGAAAGGTCCCAACGAATACCACGCGGCAAGGCCCACGATGGCATCGGGAATGCTCGTATCCGGTGCTTGCCCGGCCGGCGTGTAGGTCATAGCATTTCTCCTTCTCGCAGGATACGCAAGTGGAAGGGTACACTTCAAGCGTACAAGGAGGAACTGTTCATGTCCAGGCACCACTGCACAGATTGCGTGTGAGCTTTCTCACTTGCCGTCGTTCCTACGCAGACGCCTCTCGTTTCCTGCTCCCTCTGTCTTACGTGTACGCCTATGGGGCTACTCGCTGACAGAAAAGAACCCGCCGCAAGCTGTTGCGGTTTGAACCCAGGCGGTTAGTCCTACAGTTGTAAAAGTGTGTAGCGTAAATAAGATTGCCTTCAGAGGAAGGCTTAACAGGCCTTCTATTTCTGTTCTTATCATGCTCACGCCTCTTTATGGTTCTTAGGACATTGAAATAACATGGTTTCGCCATGAATCTTGGCGTGCGGATCTGCTGTCTACCTCGGAACCCCTCTTTCCCGCTCTGTGAGCCGCAAAGGGATTGATCCACATATTATCAGGCACGCCATAGAAGTTGGCACCGAGAGCGCCAAGAAGGCTTTGGCAAACGCTTTTGCAACCTTCCCTCAGACACGCTTCGTCGTCGAAGATCTGATTGCTGAGGGCGACAAAGTAGCTCTGCGGGTCACTGCTCACGGTGTTCCAACACCTCCAGGAGAGCCCCTCCCTTTCATCATGGAGATTTTTCGGATCGAAAACGGACGCGTGGCCGAAATATGGGGCGCTGGAACCTTACGCCAGCCCGATGTATAATGCATTCCACACGTGACAAATGGAGGGGCGCATGAGAACCCCTCCTTGGCTGTATCGTTTAGCGAGTCATGGGTGGGTGTGCATCAGCGCGAACTACCGATTACGCCCAGCGGTGACTTTCCCTGACCAACTGAGCGATGTCAAAAGAGTCATTACGTGGGTGCGAGCACACGGCCAGGCATATGGGGCGAATCCCGCCGTGCTATTTATCGCTGGTGGTTCCGCAGGAGCACATTTAGCT
>JBDTHH010000567.1:0-10056 GCA_039937055.1 Ktedonobacteraceae bacterium
TAGCGCACCAGGAAGACCGCGACAATATAGTAGACGACCCCGGAGACGAAGCCCGTCACAAAGCCCAGGCGGCGCTGGACGGAGACCTTGCCTGTGATGAAGCCGGCAATCACGTTGATCAGAGCGCCGATGAACCAGGTCAGGCAGGCAATGCCCAGCAGCACATACGCCAGGTTGATGGCATTCTGCCCCGTGGCGCCAGCCGCCTGTTGATAGGTCGGAGAATTGACGAAGGCGATAACAATGCTCTGGACAGAGGCCACCAGCCCGGCCACGACGCCGATCATCAGAGCATAACCGAAACGTCTGGGAGGCAACTGGGGGGTGCTGGCACGGTCGCGCTGGTGCATCCTCTGGCGCGGCCCCGCCGCTGCCGCCTCTTCCCCTGGTTCAGGTTGCGCATCGTCGAATGGATGATGCCTGCGCTCCGGCTCATCGCGGTCCGGTTGATGGAATGGGTAATGCTGCTCTGAATCTGGCATAGTCTGCTGCTACTCCCTTCAATTGCCGCCCTTAATTTGGGCAAACACCGCCGGATACGTGTTGATGAACTGCCATTTATTGAGAGGCCAGTAAACCATCACCGCCTTTCCGACAATGAAACTTTTGGGTACAAAGCCCCAACTGCGCGAATCATCGCTAGCGGGCCGGTTGTCACCCATCACAAAATATTGGTCTTTCCCCAACTTCCAGACCTTGGCGATGGAACTGAAGCTCGAACTGATGTACGGCTCTTTGAGTAGCACGCCGTTGACCCACACATGTGAGCTATCAACAGTCACGGTATCTCCTGGGATGCCGATGATGCGCTTGATGAAATCCTTCGTAGGATCTGGGGGCGCGTGAAAGACAATGATGTCGCCTCGCTCAGGCGCGTGAAAGAGATAGGCCATCTTATTGACCAGCACGAATTCAGTGTCGTTCAGCGTTGGCTGCATGCTGATGTTCTGCACGTGATAGTTCTGAATCGCAAAGTGGATCACCAGAAATAGAAGCAATACGAGCGCAAGCGTTTCTATAATATCGCGTAATAAATGGGATTGTTTCACCTTAAACCTCGTCTTTACTGATTAGTTAGAGGGACGGACAGCCGCGAACACCGCCTGGTAGGTGTTGATAAACTCCCACTTGTTTGTGGGCCAGTAGACCGCCACGGCTTTTCCAACGATATACCTTCTATCTAATGCTCCCCAGGAACGCGAGTCCAGGCTGTTGTCCCGATTATCACCCATTACAAAGAACTGATCTGGCCCCAATTTCCACGTCTCATTCCCAAAGTTAAACGCTGTGCTGATGTATGGTTCTTGAATAAGCTTGCCATCCACCGACACACTGGTACTTGTGGTACTGATCGTATCGCCTGGCACGCCGATGATGCGCTTGATGAAATCGACATGCGTATCCAGGGGATAGTGAAAGACGATCACATCTCCTCGCTGTGGCTGCTGCCAGAGGTAAAGCAGTTTATTGACCAGGACATAGTCGCCAGTATGCAGCCCCGGCTCCATGCTCTGCCCCTCCGTGCGGAAACTCTGTACGGCAAAACGGATGATGAGCAAGATCAGGAGTGTGAGCGCAATGGTCTCGACCGCCTCGCGGATGAGACGCACATGTTTCTCTGACACCTTTGAGCCTCGTGCTGTGCTACTACTACTGCGCACATTATAGCCGATAGCGGCCCTGGCTTCCATGTATTAGGAAGGAACAGGCATGAAACCGGCTAATGGTACTACGGTTGCGGCACATACACGGCATAGCCCTCGAAGACATAGCGCCGGTAGCGTCCACCGCTCCGCGTGCTCCACTGCTCAAAGGTGGTGGCCTGTGGATCGTCTCCGTGAGAATCGTTCAGCAGGAAGACGTAGGCCGCGTGAGCATCGGCGTTGACCGTGGCACGGTAGGGAAGGTAGCGATCGAAGCCCGGCCGCAGGTGCGTATCGAGGACGGCGCAGATCACGCGCTCCTGGCTCTGGAATGTCAACTGGTTGCATATCCAGTAGCCGGCATAGATGTGTCGCTGGCCGATACCCTGAAGATCATGAATCAAGGCGTCCTGCTGCTGATTGAAGCGCTGAACAGCCGGAACCTCGCCAAAGGCGCCGATGGTCCCCGCCACAAAGACGCTCCCGAGGAGCAATAGCAGCAGCCAACCAGAGATGGAGAGCGACAGGTTCCTCGCTGGCTTGCGCGGCGCAGGTTCGCCTGAAGACACTGTCTCTGCCGGCTTGTTACGTGCTACGCTGCCGCGCCAGAGAGGCCAGAGGAGAGCGGGAACAGCAGCCAGTAACCCGAAGAGGTAGCGCCAGGTCGTCCAGGGTCCCAGCGCCGCCACCGGGCTGAGCACGTAGCTCAACAGGATCAGGCCGGCGCTCGCCAGTACCATCAGGCGCGCCCCTTCCAGGACAAGCGTGTGCCTCTGCTCAGCAATGCTCGTCTCCTCGGTCTCCCCGCGTGCGCGTTGCCGCCGCCAGCAGGACCAGGCGACGCGCGCGGCCAGCACAACGGCGAGCAGCCAGAGCGCGAAAAAGCCGATACCCCACAGACCCTGGAAGAGCACGCACTGCAAGAAATGCGGACCCTGCGGGCCAAAGGGCGAGAACTCTGTCTGCGAGCAGAGGGGATGCGCATTCGTGGCATAAGGGATAGCCACCAGGAAGGTCCCCATGATCTGCTGCACAATGGGAAACGGTCCGACCACCCCACTTACCACGCCGCCGCGATGCAGGCTCAAGAAGATAGCCAGCGAGTTATTGAGAGGTGAGGTTATATTATAGTACAACAACGGCGCGGCGCCGACCACAAAGCCAAGCAGCAGGTAGATCGTGGCCCGCGTACGTAGTTCCTGGCGGCAGAACAGGAAGATGAACACAGCCGACACCAGCACAAAGGGCGCAATCAGCAAGTCGCTCCAGAGGCCCAGCCCGGCCGCCAGGCCCCAGCCAGCATAGGCCAGCCCGCGCAGACGCATGCGACCAATGGCGCTGTGACGTGCGTCAGAGTAGGAGCACGCAATCCAGGCGGCCAGCAACAGCAGCAGTGCGCCGAAGAATGTGGTCTCGCCATAGCCGCCGATGGCCCGCAACTCACGCAGCAGCACCTGGTCCGACCCCAGACTCAACAGGGCCAGCGAGACGAGCGCGAAATTTTTGGTGTAGAGCAGGCGCACCAGCAGATACATACAGACCAGGAAGAGCGCGAACAGCAGCGCCATGCCCAGCCGCACCGCGAACAGCGATGGGCCAAACAGGTAAAATAGCGGAGCTGCGATAAACGCCTCCAACGACCCCATGTAGTTCTGGCCGTAATAAAAAATGGGATGCGCGCCCTGGTAGGCGATATGCAAGGCCATCAGACCGATAGTGCCTTCATCGCCATTGGTCAAAGGCCAGCCCTGGGCGATCAGCGTGACTCGCATCACAGAAGCGAGCAGTATGATGCCAGATGCCGCCAACCCATATGGCCCTATTTTCAGATGCTTCATACAACTCTCAATCAGGGCAACTGCAAGGGATCGCCCACGTCCCGTAGCGTGTGGCTTGCCTCGCCGTCCTGGTAGTGACAGGGACGGCGAGGCAAGCCACGCGCTACGGGATGGCCTCCTTCACGATTGATTATATCTTTATGCAATCATAGCATAATGTTTGCGGTTTGCAATTGGCAAAGAAAGAGGAATGGAGTTCTTTCAACGGGAAATCATGATCTCTTGCTTCCCAGGTCGCGATAGATCTTTAGCAAGCGTCGTGTGTAGTGGCTCCAACCACTGGCAGCATCCTGAGTGGCGGTTTCGACTACCGCGGGGAGGTCATGCAGGAATTGGGCTTTCAGCAGTGCCTGAGCCAGGGCTTTCTGGCTACCTGGCTTGTACAAAATACTGCTCTGTGGGGGTAGCATGCCATTGAAACGGGGGAGATCGGGCGCCACCACCGCGCGTGCATAGGAGAGCGCGAGCAGCGCCGTTTCAAGCTGGCCAGCCGCCGGGACCGCGAAGTGCGGAAGCGCTATCACATCGGCGGCCCCCATATAGAGCGGCATATCTTTTTTAGGAGAGAGTGTTAGAGAGAAATGGATGGCGGGATGGCGTGCGGCGCACTCCAGGGCTTGCAGTGGACTGTTCCCCTCTCCGGGACAGCCCACGAACAGCAATTGAGGCGTGGACTGCGGAGGCTGCGAGATACATGACTGCTCCCACCACATATCCTGAAAGGCCTTGATGAGGTAGAGCAGCTCCTGCTCGGTATGCATAGGCGCCAGGCACAGATAGACGCAGGGTGTCTCTACGGGCAGGCCCAGTTGCTCCAGAGCATAGACGCGTGGCAGTGGTGGCGTGTAGCACTCACGAAAGCCTGCATGCGGCAGGCAGTATACGCGACGGCGGATACTCTTATCGCGGTACAGTTGCTGCGGTTGACGGGTATAGGTAAGCACCACATCGCTCTGGTACATCAAAGTTCGCTCCAGCAAACGGCGCGCGATGAAGTGCAGGCCGCGCACGCCCTGCCACCACCCGCCTGGATCGGTTACCACCACCAGAAAGCCCCAGCGCCGAGCCAGCCACAGCGCGAACAGGAGCCGCTGATGCTCGCGAGGGGACAGATTAAACGCGCCGGCACGGTAAAAATGCACCACGTTACGCGTCTGACCGCTGACGACGCGATGCTGCCAGAGCCACGACAACGGGACCTCCTCGTAAGCCACCCGGCAGGAGACGTACTGCCTGTGTAGTCCCTGAGCCAGCAACCCGGCTGTCTCATCTTCCCCAGCGGAGCGCACGAGAAGTACTGCGGGACCGCTTAAAGCCAGGGGCGCGTGGCCGAGGAACTGCGCCTGCTGCCGTAGATGGCCCCACTTGCGCGCCTGTTCCATGACGACCAGGAGGTGCTCCCGTGATGATCTACCGGCAAGATACACCAGCGGGCGCTGAATGCATGCCAGGCAAGCGAGCGTATAGGACTCAGAGCAGAGCGTTAGTAACAGGGGGCGCGAGAGATACTGACGCATCTCTCCGCGCCAGAGCGCATTTGAGTAGTGGGCCAGAACATCAGAGCGTCCCCGCCAGTAGGCCCGACCGGTGAAGAATGCCCGCTTCAGGCGCGCCGCGTGGACATAGTGTTCGATAAGCGCACCTGGCTCGTACCAGAGCGTGTAGCCAGATTGGTATAGACGTTGGCACAGATCCTGCACCTCCAGACCAATGGGCGCCCGCAAGCGTTTGCCCAGGAAGGGTGAAAAGGACCCGATGGCGCGCAGTGCCGCGATCTTGACCGAGAAATTGCTGCCACTAAAACTCGCCCCTTCCCCCAGACGCATGCGTTCATCCGAGGGCGCGAAATAGCCCAGCATGTCTACCAACTCGCTGGAGAGCCAGTACGGGCAAGACGCGCCCCACCGCAGTTCCACACGGCCCCCGATAGCGTCCGCCCCGGTCTGCTCGTAGGCGTATGCTAGAGCTTCAAGAAAATTGGGGTGCGCGAACACATCGTCATCCAGGAAAACGGCGATCTCACCCGCGGCCGCGCGCAGACCAGTCTCGCGCGCATGGACCAGCCCATTACGCGGCTCCGAGAGGATTTGGACGCGCCAGGTATCCTCAGGTCTCCTGCCAGTATGCATCCCTGCGCGTATATAGCGTCGAACCGCGCCAGATGTGCCATCGGTGGACCCATTGTCCACCACGATCACCTCAAACTCATCGTAAGGAAGCGTCTGGCGACGCAAACTTGCGAGAGTCGTGAGCACAAGACTACGCCGGTTGTACGTACAGAGAATCACACTGAAATGTGGCGCCATCCTGGCCAGGCCACCGATTGAGCCTGTATAGCTCTCTCTCATGCCGCGCGCTTTGCGCCCAGACTCCATAGCAACCCTCATCTACTCACTATGAGTGGACACTTCGCAGACACCTGCATATTCTGTGCTACCATATCCCCTCCACCTTGCCTCTATCCCCACCAGCACCTCTAATCAGGCTCAACAGGTGCCGTCACATGCTCCTCGTGTAAGCACTCCAGAAGCTGCTCCCAGTGGCCATCTTCCATCAATAAGCCCCACGCTCCCGCCACAGTCGCGGTGAGAGAAGGCCCCCGCGCCGTGTGTGCGACAGGCCAGAAGACCCTCTTAGGGGGGACCATAGTCAGATCTGGCGCCAGCATGGCACTCCAGCGTATCCTCCAGAAGATCTCGTCCATTTCTCTTCCATTCTATATCTGCATAAGATTTACATAATACCAGTATGCCATGCAAGAACAAAGATGCGTAGGCCAAAGTAGTTGTAAATGGGTAATTTTTGCATAAATTATGTTAACAATCGAATAAGCAGAATATATACTTTCCTCTACTCACTAGCACTTATCTCAACCTGACCTCAACCCAATTATCCATACAAAATGCATGAGCCTGCTCTATGCTACATACGCGGGGGAAAGAAAGAAGCGTGGGCAAATTGGGGTGGTGGTAGATGAACGTGGGGGTACATAGCTCCGATACAGAGCAGGCATGTGATGGCCAATTGTCTCTCATCTATATACAGGCCACGGAGAGATCAGAGGTGAATCTGCGGCGCGCGGCCCTGCGCATTCGTAGCAATATACGCAAGAGCGATAGCATTTTGCTCCTGGGAAAAATCTGCGCGTTGGTGTTGCCCAGGACACCTCCTGTTGGCGCGCAGGCAGTGGTGCGGCGCATCGATGCACTGCTGGTGGATGTTGAACACGAAATACAGATCATCTGCGGCGCGGCGGCGCACGTTTTGTGGCAGCGCTTGCAGTCAAAGCACGCTGTGGTGGTAGAGGTGGATGGGGTCGCAGACCAGCGTGCTACGCCCGTATTGCTAGAACAGCGGCCCGACGAAAACGGCGACAGGCCCTACCTGGCTTTCCTCACACAATACCCTTCGCAGCGCCTGTTGCATCTTTTTCCGTATGAACTGGCCTACCGCTATCGCTGCGTTCCCGTGGGAGCCGAACGCGGAGTGCTGACACTGGCAGCAAGCGAGCCATTAGATCACACGACCATCGCATACTTCCAGACCACGATCCAGCAAAACATTTTCCAGGTTCGTTGTGAGGCCAGTATGATCGATGACATCTTGCGCTACTGGCAGCGCTTTGAGCCGCCGCTCGCTCTGTAAACGGCGTATTCTTATAGGTATCGCACGGAAGAGGTTGATTGTTATGGGAAGAGTCGCAATCATTGGCATCGATGGCATGGACGCGGACCTGCTGCGCGTATACGGTCCATCGTTGCCCAACCTGCGGCGTTTGATGTTGGAATCGCCGTTTTTAGAGTTGAAATCGACCTTCCCCCCTGAAGCCCCCCCGGCCTGGGCCAGCGTCTACACGGGTCTCAATCCTGCCAATCACGGTATGCTCAGCCGGACGGATGAGCCGGGTCCCCACGATACCTCATGGGCGGCGGCGATTTTGCAGGGTCAGACATTCTGGGATCTGGCAGGAGAGGCTGGAAGGCGTGTCTGTGTGCTGAACCCGTATCTTGCCTACCCGGCATGGCCGGTGAATGGCATCATGCTCTCGCTGCCGCCGCTCGATGTGAAGGGCATGAGTGCCAGCGTTACGCCAGAGGATGTCTCTCTGAGCTGTCCCTTCCCGTCTCTCCTGGATGTGATGGGAACATCCGTGATCAATCAGCCCGGCGACTTTTATCACTCCCTCTATGAACTGACGGTCCAGCAGGCAAAACTGGGTCTGGAACTCTTCGAGCAGGAAGCCTGGGACCTCTTCTTCCTCCAGTTAGAGGCGCTGGATTATGTACAACACCTCTTCTGGCGCTACAGCGATCCCAGCGATCCTACCTACCCAGGTCGCAACGAACACTCCAGCCGCATCCACGACTTCTACCGTTTGCTTGACCAGATTATCGGGCAATACCGCTCTCATCTGCCTCCTGATTGTATCCTGGCGATTGTCAGCGGCTATGGGCATGGGCGGCGCTGCACCCAGCGGCTCAACCTGAACGAGTGGTTGCGCTCCCAGGGCCTGCTCACGCCCCATGTAAGATCGGTGCGCTTGCTCGACCGGCATTACCTCGCTGAACGCGCCAGAACACGTTCGATGGAACTGCTGGCGCAGTTTCGCTCGCCGGACATCGCCCAGCACCTGCAAAGGCGGCCGCGGGGGCCGCGCCCGGCTTATATTATCGATCAGCAGGCAACGATGGCCCAGGTGGCCGACATCGGGGGCATCAGCGCCTTCGGAGGCATCAACCTCAACCGCGCGTGCATAGAGCAGGCGGGCCAGGACTATGACGAGCTATGCGAGTCCCTGATCCAACGCCTGGAGCAGTTGCGCCCGAAAGGCCGCCCCGTGGTTCACTGGGCCAGGAGACGCGAACAGGTCTACCAGGGAAGGCATATACACCTCTTCCCCGATATTCTCTTTGAGCTACTGAGCGACTTCGGGGTCAGCGAAAATCTGTATATCCACCTGGTGACCTCGAATGTGATCCACCGCCTGATTTCAGGCGCGCATCGTATGCATGGCGTGTTCTTGCTGGGGAATATCCCACGCGCAGCCGCGCTCTCCGACGAGACGCGGAATATCACGGTCATGGACGTGGCCCCCACTCTGCTCAGCCTGGCGGGGATAACGCCCAGCGACCGCGATGGCAAGGCGCTGGTTATCCCGCTGGACTCAAGGCAACTGACGTAGCGAAATGCGGCAGCGTGTGACGCGGCAAAGCGCTTTCGCCCCCCTCGGAGCGTAGTACTTGCCGCAGATTGGCCAGTGCCGCCTGGATACGCTTTTTTAGCGTATTTTCCGATATGTGTAGCGCGCGTGCCATCTCCGGCAGCGTCATACCGTTGTAGTAATGGAGCACAATCGCCACACGCTGCCTGACCGGCAGATTCTCGATGGCATGTGCCAGATCCCAGTTGCGCTCCATGCGTCCCTTAAAGTGGTCAGCTACCTGCGCGAGCATATCGGTCTCCTGCTCGGAGAGTGCCTGGCGCACGAAGGCGCTGGAACGGGCCACGCGCCGCTTGAAGCTAATACACTGATTGACAACGATGCGCATCAACCAGGGACGAAGCGCCCCGGCCTCACGCAGGTCCGGCAGATGGTGCCAGGCCTGGATAAAAGCATCCTGCACCACATCCTCGGCAACATCGCGGTCCTCGACAATCAGATAAGCCGTCCGCAGCATTGTCGCGCTATAGAGTGCGACAATGCCGGCAAACGCCTCCTGATCGCCCTGGAGCGCGCGGGAGACTAGCATATATTGTTCGTGTACTTCAGGCTTCACATCAGCTTCTACTGACGTGTTTTGGGGGATAGGCGCAGCAGGTACACTGGAAATAGCGACCGCTTCAGGCTCTCGAATGGCAAAGGCAAGCATGATTTTTAACCTCCTGTGTATTGTACAAACTACTTACACATATATAACATAGTATATACAACAAAGGAAGGTGTGCAGACTCATAAGTTTTTGTATGAGCATAGTTTGCATAGAGTTTCACCGAATCAAAGGCCGCTTGAGAGGTGTATTGCCATTGTAGTCGCTTCTTGGTATGCTGGTATGGAGGTTTTATGGATAAGTTTGTAGAGGCTTTTATCATGCTCAGATTCTACTCTAGCAAAGAGGGGGGGTGACAAGCCCCATAGTGGTCTGACCACCTTCACTCGACACGTGAGCCGCATCCCTACGCGGAGAGTTATGATAGCAGGAGTGCAATTTTTGCTCTCTCTAACACTTGACTTTTGTTATAAATTCAAGTACACTAGATATGTAGCAAGCAAGTGGTTAACACAGTAACAAAAAGCCTGGCCCTCTCTCCCGCCAGAGCGTTCCGTTCCTCGTAGTATCCGCCTCATAGTCCATCGGTCCCTCCAGCAGGCGCTACTCCACGCCTGTCATACCCTCCTCCCCCCCTTTTGCTCCAGGGCTTCCCGGTATGTCTGCCGCCAGATTCCCCCCGTTATCAGGGTGGTGGACATACCAGGGGAGCCCTCCCCCTTCTGTGAGCCAGGATCACACTGTCCTTGTGATATAATCGTTGCAGTTGGAAAAGCCCTACCCATCCACGAGGCACGGAGGACGCAT
>JBDTHH010000568.1:0-5417 GCA_039937055.1 Ktedonobacteraceae bacterium
AGCCCTCCAAGTGGATCGTTGTCAGGTTCGTTCTTTGGTTCACCATACGTCGCAATAAGTTTTTCATACACCCGCGCCAGGTGCAACGTTGGTATAAGCGATGTTGGCATGGCCCTTTTCCTATCACATGGTTTTATGGTATGTAAGTATTCTATAGCAATCAGGGAATTTGTGGAACTGGTCATGTAGCCTCCATATCAGGAAAGCCGATGAATGTTTCCCTGATATGGAGGCTTCTTGCTCCACTTTTTTATCTCTGGCTACAATCTCGTTGTCCCATAGACCCGGAAAGGCTTACAGTTTTTGCGGAGCCAACCAATAGCCCATAGCGTGTAGGATAGCACTCACGCTCTCAAATTTCGGATGACCGTCCTCCGAGAGTGCTTTTTGCACCCCCTTACGACTCAGACCAGAAGTTTCTGCAATGCCGCTTACGCCCTTGACACGACTAATAACGCGTAAGGAAGAAAGCAGTGTAGCAATATCTCTGTCTTGAGCGTATTCTTCAAAAAGTTCGGTGATGAAAACATCAATCTCATCAGGATGGTTGCGGAGGTACTCCTCCGTAATATCATCAATAGTTCTGTAATCTCTCATGTTTTCTCTACTATCCTGAATGCAGCTTATCCCAATGAAGAGGGACATCAGCAACTCGACAAATTGACGAGTTCAAGCTCACGTTTTTATACTCTCCAGTGAGACAAACTGCATTTTGATAAGTAGTCAATCGAAGGATGATATGAAGAGCGTATGGAGGAGATTGACTCGTGTTCATTTGTGAAACCCTTTCTTGGCAACCAAACACAGATATAAATTTGCCAGGGATCCTTCACAATAGTTTTTCACGGTTTTTGTACTCCTTCCAGTAGTCTTTTGCCCGTTGAATATCATTTTTCTGACTATCTTTATCACCACCCAGTAGGATAACTATTTTATGCTTGTATTCCCCTAAATAAACCCTATAACCAGGACCGAAGAAAATCCGCAACTCACTTACTCCTTCTCCAAGTAGCTTGTAGTCCCCATATATACCTTGTTTTAGTTTTTGCATACGCCTCAAAATGCATCTACGTCCTTCGGAACCTCGTAAACCATTAAGCCATTCGGAGAACGGTTCTCTATTGTTACTATCGATGTAAATGATAACCTCTCTAGGGCTAACCGTATCTGTCACACTAGATTCTCCTAACACTTCTATCACCGCGAACCACAGTACGCATCTACATAGATTATATCATGGCGAACCACAGTACGCAACCTTCCCAGAATATAGAGAATGACTTTTTATTCTTTGAGAGTCTTTGGTAATCTTGCGCTAAAGTGTTAGTGCTCTCATAAATGCTTGCTAGAAGCCAGCTTATTAGGTGACATCTTGCGTCTATCACCGGTGTTAGCGAAAGAGGCGAGAGATTGCTCTTTGTGATGTTTGGAATTATGTGCTAAAATATGCTTTAGTAGAAGATAGGGTAGCCGCCTGCCGATAGGAATTGATACAAACTTATCTTCATAAGAAGTCATTCGGATGATGAAGGTCTTGCCTTCTCACGCCGTTCCCGTTAGGGCTTGTTAATATCACAAATTAAGAAAAACACCTCACCCTATAGATCGAAGTGGGGTGTTTTTTTTCGTAAACGGAGCGTACTATTATAAACCTCTGCCGTTTAAAGCATCCGAAAGGAGCATCAACACCATGATTGATTTGCGCAGCGACACCGTGACCCAGCCGACGCCAGCCATGCGTGAGGCCATGTACCATGCCGAGGTGGGCGATGACGTGTACGGGGAGGACCCCAGCATTAACCGGCTGCAAGAGATGGCGGCTGCGCTGCTGGGGAAGGAGGCCGGACTTTTTGTGGCCAGCGGCACCATGGGCAATACAGCGGCGGTGCTCTCGCATGCCGGGCGCGGGCAGTCGATCATCGTGGGAGACCAGTCGCATATCTACCGCTACGAGGTCGGCGGGGCCTCAACGCTCGGTGGGGTCCCCATGTGGGTGATCCCGACCGGAGAAGATGGCATGCTGGATCTGAAAAGGGTCGAGCTGGGCATCTCGGATGGCAGCGACGAGCATAGCGCGCCGACCGCGCTGCTGTGCATCGAGAACACACATAACCGCTGTGGGGGCAGCGTGCTGAACGTGGAGCAGATCACGAGCTTGAGCAACCTGGCACACGCGCACGGCGTCGCGGTTCACATTGATGGCGCGCGTATCTTCAACGCCGCCGTCGCGCTGGGCGTGCCTGTGAGCGAACTGGCGCGTCCCGTGGACTCCCTGACCTTCTGCCTCTCGAAGGGACTGAGCGCGCCCGTCGGCTCGGTGCTGGTTGGCAGCAAGGCATTTATTCATAAGGCGCGCGGCATACGCAAGGTGTTGGGCGGCGGGATGCGGCAGGGGGGTATTCTGGCGGCTGCCGGCATCGTCGCCCTGGAGCAGATGATAGAGCGCCTGGCGGAGGACCACGAGCACTGCAAGCGGCTGGCATACGGGCTGGCGGACTTCCCCCAGATCGATATCGAGCCGGAGCGTGTCGTCACCAATATCGTGATGTTCTCGGTACACAACGCGCAGCAGGAGAGGGTCAGTGAGGCCGAGACCACCCACTTCATGGCCAAAGCGCAGGAGAACGGCGTGCTGCTGGGGTCAATGGGCGAGGGCAGGATACGCGCCGTCACGCATTATGGGATCGCGGCCGGCGATATCGACAGGGCCCTGGCGGACATGCGGCGCGCACTGATCGATACGCAGGGGGCTTAAATATGACTTTCGACATAGGCGGTCATGCCTCGAAGATAGGCCATTGGAGAGATGCACAGACCCATAGCTGTGGCTTATAATGGGGACATACAACGTTCTCATGCATTCAATCATGGATAGGAGATAAGCATCATGGACTATCGACAGCAGAGATGGGCCTACCGCCAGCAGAGGCGGGCAAATAGACGCTACCACCAGCACCCCCTGGGCAGACTTGGCGGAGGCTTCTTTTTCATCGCCCTGGCAATCGCGTTTTTCGCCTCAAGCCAGCATCATGGGGGGTGGTTTGTCCCTATTCTCTTCATAGGATTGGCATTTAGCGGGCTGTTCGGCTCAATGAGTTCTTTCAATCGTTGGGGCATCTATGGGGGGTTCCACAGTTTTTTCTGGCTGCTAGCACTGGCCCTCGTCATTTTAACAGGCTCCTGGATCTGGTTTCTGGTCGCGATTGGATTCTCGATCATTCTGGGTGCGCTGATCAGGCCAATCATGGCAGGGATGCTCGGCGCTGGTATGCTGGGTGCGACCGGGATGATGAATAATCAACAACCATACCAGCAACCGGAGCAGCAACCCTATCAACCACCGTATCAGCCAGAGCAAACATCCTACCAACCATATCAGGAAGGCTACCAGCCTCCGGCGCAGCAGCCTGTAGAGACCTATCAAGAGGGGGGACAGCCACGCCAGTATGTCCAACCGGAGTATGAAGAGCCACAGGTGCAGTACCCACAGGAGAACCGCCAGGAGTTACCGCCACAACAACAGTAGAAACTGAAGTATTGACAGGCAGCCTCAGAGCGGGATAAGATCAAGCGAGACAAGGCATAACATTGATCGACCTTCAGAGAGGAGCAGCCTGACATGGCATTGACGAACTTCGATGGGGCAGTGGCAGTCATTACCGGAGGAGCCAGCGGCATCGGCCTGGCGACGGCCCGCGCACTGCACAGCCGGGGAGCGCATATTGTGCTTGCAGATATCAACGACGCGGGACTGCGACGGGCGGAGGAGCAGATACGCAGCGGGGCGGCAGAAGTGGGCGGGCGTGTACACATCGTACCCACAGATGTGACAGACGAGGCGCAGGTACAGGCATTGATGCGACAGGCAGTGGAGACATGCGGGCGCATCGACCTAGTGGTCACAAGCGCCGGCATAGGGACTGGCGGCCCCATCGACACGTTTCCCGCCAGCCAGATGCAGCGCATCTTGAATATCAACTTCATGGGTACCTATCACTGCGTCCAGGCCGCGCTGCCGACCATGCGCCAGCAACAGAGCGGCCATTTTGTATTTCTGAGTTCTATGGCCGGTAAACTGGGCGCGCCTATGCTCACCGCCTACTGCGCCAGCAAGTGGGCGGTGCGCGGCTTCTCCATCGCGCTGCGCGCAGAGCTGCACGGCTCCGGCATCGGCGCCACCACGGTCTACCCGTCCTGGGTGGATACACCGATGCTCCAGCAGGAATTGGAGATCGCCGCGCAGGTGCTCAACATCCAGATCATGCTGACAGCCGAGCAGGTGGCAGACGAGATCTTGCAGGCTGTCGTCGAGGATAAACGCGACCTGACATTAGCGCCCAATCCCGACATCGCCCTGATGCTCCAGCTCATGAAAGATAACCCGGATCAGGCAGAGCAACTCGCCGGCGAGGCCTTTCAACAGCAGGTCGCGAAGCTTTCAGGTCAACAGGCATAGTAGGAAGGAAGAGATAGAGGCCATCCTGGCTCTCTACCTCTTCCTTCTAACAGCATACTGTATAACTGCGCAGGCCACGATCAGCCCAATAATGAAGCACCTTAGCTCTTATGGCTTTACTTTGATATCGACTATTTGTGAGTATACCACTTCAGGCAGATTGATTATGAGACAGCGCTGCTCAGGATCATAGTGCCAGGCGGTAGAAACATCCCCGGCGTGAACGGATTCTGGAGCAGCGGCAACTCCACGCAGTTCAAGCTGGATGAGGCGGTGCATAGGCGTAAACGTCCCCTGCTGTGTACCGAGAACCACGCGAATATAGCCATCTTCCCCTTGACAGGTGATAGTACGCCGGGCATAGACCCCTTTCAACTGCTCATAACCATCTCCCGCGTCTTCGTAGAACGTTGCTGTCCCGCTTCCCTCACATGGATAGAAAAGAAACGTCAACGGATCAGCATCGTGCTGGCCCACATAACTCATAGCTGGGGCAAGCGGCAACGCCGTGTTTGCCCGCACGTAAACGGCTGGCTGGCCAAGAGGAGCATAGGCCAGGATATGAGCCGGACCATCCACGCGCTCTCCCGTCCAGAAATGGAACCAGGTCCCCGAGGGAATATAGACGTGACGATATTCCGTTCCCGGACGCAGAATGGGCGCCACAAGCAGGGCATCGCCGCACAAAAACTGATCATCCAGCGTATAGGTCGTGGTATCTTCTGGATAGGCCCAGAACAACGGACGTAGAATTGGCGCTCCCGTGCGATGGCACTCCTCAAAGAGCGAGTACAGATACAGGATCAGGCGCTGGCGCAGCTTAAACATGGCACGATAGATCGACTCATACGGCTCCCCAAAAACCCATGGCTCCTGGTGGCGCGTCTGCTTTTCCGAGTGATTGCGACAAAAGGGCTGAAAGATGCCAAACTCAGTCCAGCGAGCAAGCAGCTCTCCGCTG
>JBDTHH010000569.1:0-6652 GCA_039937055.1 Ktedonobacteraceae bacterium
CTTTTTCTTTCTTGTCAGTTTCTCAAATCCGCTTCTGGCCTCACTACCGGCCATGGCGAAACCAGGTAGCCATCTGAATCCGATTCAAAGAGAAAATCAAATGCCCGGAACGAGCGCCTGGCAGCTTACTGATCCTGCTCAAGAGGATAATACCGTATTCCATTACCCGGCAATTGAAGGATATGCCTGGGCGAGCAGTGTTGAGGCAGGGGACGCAATAAAATTTTCTGTCAGCACAACTGCCTCCTCTTTTTCTGCTGCTATCTATAGAATGGGCTGGTATCAGGGCAAAGGTGGCCGGCTGCTGCAAACTATTGGCGCTATTCAAGGGAATGCCTATGCTGTTCCTGCGCCTGACCCCGACACCGGGCTTATACAGGCCAGGTGGCCGCTGGTATTTACCCTGCAAACGAACGCTCACTGGGTCTCTGGCATGTACATGGTAAAATTGACGGCAGCGAATGGGCAACAATCCTATATTCCTTTTATACTTCGCTCTTCTCAACCAAGTGATTATGCTTTCATCCATGCAGTCAATACAGACGAAGCATACAACTTCTGGGGCGGCACTTCACTCTACAACGATTTTACGCATGCCTTCAAAGCGCAGCGGGCCTTTAAAGTCTCCTTTGACAGACCCTTTGAGCAAGATACAGGTGCTGGACTGTTCTTCTGGTTTGAATATCCTATGGTACGCTGGCTTGAGCAGCATGGCTACGATGTCAGTTACCTCGCGGACCCCGACCTGCAAAATGCTCCCACCATCCTGCGAAAATACCATGCTGTGCTCGTCGCCGGTCATAGTGAGTATTGGAGCAAGCAGATGCTTGCTACCCTTGAGAATGCTGTGAATCAAGGCGTCAACCTTGCCGTTTTTGGCGCCAACAGCATCTACTGGCAAAGTCGCTATGAAGCGTCTCAAAATGCGGGTAGCGGGTCTCTCCCTGATCGCGTGCTTGTGTGTTACAAGGCCAAGGCGCTCGACCCTCTGTATGGAAAAGATAATAGCGTGGTGACGGTAAAATTTCGTGATGATCCGCTCAATAACGCAGAACAAGCGCTGCTTGGCTCAATGTGGGCCGGGCAGTGGGAACCGCGCAAAGGCAGCTATCCCTGGATCGTCGCCGACGCTTCAAACTGGATATTCGCTGGCACAGGACTGAAGAATGGAGATAGTTTGCCTGGCCTTATCGGCTATGAGTACGACAAGGTTGATCCTACTTATTTTGTGCCCCCCGGTGTCACTATTCTATCAAATTCGCCGGTCGTGAATGATATAAACCAGCAAAAAGATGTATCTAACTCTACACTCTATACTACAGCCAGTGGTGCGCGGGTCTTCAATGTGGGAACATTCGAGTGGTCATGGGGGCTGGACAGCAATTTAAGTATTGAAAAGGAATGGAGTCCGGCCAGCCATGCGCCTTATCCGGGTGTCGTGAACAAAGCTGCCCAGAAAATAACGGCGAACATTCTACAGAACTTTTTGCGTACCGGAGATACGCCTCTAGCATCCAGAGGGAGCACATTCGACGCGCAAAAATATGTGCCCTATGCCATTGTACTGCTGGGGGCATTTTACCTCATCTTTTGCTATTGGGCCTGGCGTAAAGTGTCCGCTAACGCTAAATTGAAGCACAACACAAATGAAGAGAGGTTTACTTGAAGGTGACATCGTCAAACCAGGCTGTACCTGGATTCGTGCCAGTTACTTCTAAATGGATCTCTACAGAAACAGCATTTGCCGGAGGTGTAGCCGTCACGCTGAGCTGTGTCCAATTTGAAGTGCCCTGTGCTAAATCATGTGAAGGGCTTTTACCGAGGTAGACCTGGTTTTTATCATACCATGAAAAAGAAATGTGAGGATTTCCAGTTATATTTGTGCCTCTGGTCCACACTGTTGCTGTATAACTCTGATGCGCCACAATATACTGAATCGGGCTTAAGTAAAATCCTGGTGCTCCTGAATTGCTAGATGTGCTGTTGCTGATGCTCACAGACTGGGAGCCAGTGTGTGCGACAGCGCTATCGCATGCAAAAGTGCCGCTAAATCCCTGCGTTGCTGATTGATAGACCCGCCAGAGCGTTGGTACATTGAGATTATCACAATTTTCAAAGCCATTGTTGAACGCTAAGCCGATGGCGGCCCCATGAAAGATCCTGCCTGTCGTTAATGCCGCTGGCTTCAGTGTCGCGTCTGCTCGATAGAGGCCAAAGTACTGTTGATCTGTACCCAGGTATCCGGGGAGCACATTTGCGTTATCGGCGAAATCGCTATAATTCCAGGGAGATGCTAACGGCAAACCTGCTTGCCGTGCGGCATACTCAACTGTTCTAATGTATTGATCCTGCTCTGCCTCCTGGCTGATCTGTGTCTGGGACACATCGGCTGAGAAGGTATTTGTCGTTATAGTGGAGTAGCCGGTTTCTCCAATCAGCAGAGGCTTTGCTGTGCCAATGATACGCAGCGCTTGCTGGAATGTCGCATAGGCTAGCGCTGGATTCAGGTAGAAGTGAAATTCGTAGAAGTCAACAGGCACCTGCTGCGCGACCTGTTCGGCAAGGCTGGGAATACTATTTGAGACAGGAATCGTCATAGGAATATTCCCACTAAGAGCGCGAGCATATGGGAGCATGGTTCTGGCCCAGGAAACGGCGGCCGGGTTCGCATTATCGAGTTCATTTTGTAGATCTATGAAAGCAATTCCAGGGTTATTCCAATATGGATATAAAACTGCTGTAAGCCATTGCTTGCTACCGGCCAGATCGCTATAGTTTGAAAACAAGTCGAAAAGCGTGAGATCGACTTTCAAATTATGGTTATGTGCAAGAACGATGACCTGCGCTAGCTCGTTAAGCGTAGTGGCATATGGCGTAGGATACCCAAAATTTGTATCGGCGGGCACAATAATGCGTACATAGTTCGCATGCAATACAGAGGAAATTTTGGCGAAATCACTATTCACAATGGTGGCGTTCCAATTTGTCCACATATAGTACCAACCATTTGCAGATGGATAGTAATTCACTCCCCGGAGCGCAGAGATAGCTGCCACATTCCTCCGCAGACCGGGCACAGAGGAGTTTGCATGTACTAAATGCGGACCCAATCGAGCAGGTGCTGCAACTGTTGAAAGGGTAAACGCGGGAGCTTTACTTTGAGCGAGGCCAGGTAGATTCAGGTGTAAGGCAACGCTAAGATTCAGAACTATGAACACTATCATCCAGCTACATCTTTTCATGAGATCTCTGTCCTCCGGGAGGTGTGCAGTAAGCTTGGGACCTGTATTCTCATTATAAGGGTTCCAGAAAATCGAGAACAGAGCAGCACTTTGGGCCTCTTTTCGTGTCCATGCGCTTCTGGAGACTTCCAAGAGTCTGTGCTCAAAGACTGCATCACCGCGACCCTCGGAAAGCTGTATCAGGATGAACTATAGATGCATGTTTCGCTTGACCTTGCTAGCTACTCTCCCCTCAAACTTTCTACATCTGCGTCTAAAAATTTTCTGATTCGAAGGGTCTAGCGCGTCTAATATTATAACTGGCATATTGGATTGTATGTATCTCCTCAGGAATGGTGAATGAGGCAAGCAGGCAAAGCTGCCTATAAAAACTCACCTGAGCAACGCTACTCCAAGGAAAGGAGTCGAAATGATCAATACGCCTCTCCCAGATTGCGAACTCATCAGGCAGATACGAGAAAAAAATCAGGAACAGGAACAGGAACATTTCCGCCTGCTGATCGAGCGCTATGATGGTCGTATCCTCAGAATAGTCAGTAAGAAAGTGAAGGACGAGGAGACTATACAGGACCTTTGCCAGGAGATCCGCATTCTTGCCTGGGAAAAGCTCCCTCTGCTGCGCGACCCGTGCAAATTCGCGCCCTGGTACTACAAGATTGCTGTTAATGTAGTTAATAGCTGGCGAAGGAAGAACTGGCACCGGTTTGATACTGATCCACTGGAGAATGATACTATGGATGGACATCCCAGTGAGGAGCCTACCCCTGAAGATCTTGTGATTTCCGCGGAGAGCTTCCAGCGGGCGCTGCGTAAGCTCAATCGGAGAGAGCGGGAAGTCCTGCGTCGACACCTGATTGGATACACGCATGAGAAAATCGCAGAAGAGCTTGGACTGAAATTCAGCACCATCAAGGTCTACTTATCAAGCGGAATGAGGAAACTGCTCGAAGCGCTTCGTCACCCAGAATCAGAAGATGAGCAGAACAGAAAGGAGAGCGAGTAATGGTACAGAAACAGTTTGGGGCCTGTCCTGAATGGGAAGAGCACCTCGCAGCATATCCTGAAGAACTCTCATCCGCAGAGCACGCGGCCCTCATGGACCATCTGAAGAAGTGTGAACATTGCACCCTGGCATTCGCTGACTACCGCCAGATCGAGAGCTTCGCTCAAGCGCTGCGCGCCAGCGATCCTTTGCTGGAGAGCCTGTTTGCGATAGAGGAACCGCAGGACGTATCGATGGCACCCTCCCTTCCCCATCTGCCCGTGCGCCAGGATACCCTGGTTGGCCGAGAGACGGAGATCGCTCATGTGCTGGAGGGACTGCGATCCCCGCATGTCGTTGTCTCTATCGAGGGCATGGGAGGAATCGGCAAGACGGCGCTGGCCATCGAAGTGGTCTATCAGTGTCTGCAAGGATCAGAACTGCTCGCCAATCCCCTCTTCGAATTCGCCTCCTGGTTCTCGGCCAGAGGCCGTCTGGAGCAAGAACGTCCGGTCACGCATTCCTGGCTGGAAGAGATTCTGGATACCATTGCCCGCAGCCTGGACTATCCCTTCGTCCGGCATATGGAGCGCACCGAGAAACGCACACACATCGAGCAGCTCCTGAGTACTCACCACACATTGCTGGTCATTGACAACTTTGAAACCATTGCCGACCCGGAGGTGCTCACCTGGATACAGCAGATCCCTTTGCCCAGTAGAGTCCTGATAACCAGCTCAGATCATCCACTTGAGCAGGCCTGGTCCATGCGCCTTGAAGGGCTTACCGGCGACGATGCTCTGCACCTCATACGTCACCACGCCCGTGAACTGAAGCTACGCCAGATCGAATATGCAGGCATGCAGGATGTCATGCCCCTGGTCGCCATCACTAAAGGCAATCCTCAAGCGATACACATGGTCCTGGGATATGTCAAAAGTGGGAGGCAGAGTCTCCAAAAGATCCTTGCCGAACTCGACACCGACCAGGCGAGCCTGGCCAGTCGCAATGTCTGCGACCGGCTGTACGCCAGGAGTTGGACACTGTTGGAAAAGAATGCCGAGGCGCGCGCTACCTTGCTGGCCATGGCCTTCTTCCGGGACGCGGTAACGCCGGCCGCGCTTGGAGCAGCGGCGGGGCTGACAGAGCAGCAAGGAGCACAGGCTATCGCCCGGTTGGTCGATCTCTCCCTGATACGCGTGCGCGAAAAGCCAGGGAGTCAGGAGCGGCGCTATACCATCCATCCACTGACCCGCGCCTTCATCCGTGCGCAGATCGATGAAGATCACACCGGGTGGGAGCAGAAGGCCCGCGAGCGCTGGGTGGCCTGGTACCTGGCTTTCACCAGGCGTTACGGGGGCCTGGACGGTCAGGACTGGGCTCAGCAATACGAATTGATCGAGGAGGAGTGGGAGAATATACGCGCGGTGATGGAATGGTGCGAATTACGGAAACAGTATCAAGAACTGAAGGCCTTCTGGCAAAATGAAACACTGCTGAATATGACAAGCATTTATGGCTACCATTGGAAGGAACGGATCAATTGGTTGAGGCGGCTCCAGCACGCCGCTCAGGCGCATGGTGATGAAAGCGAACAGACCAAGGCGCTCACCGAGCAAGGATTTACGCTCACGCAGATGGGACGCGTAGAAGAGGCACAGCGGGTGCTTGAAGATGCGTGGACGCTTCATCCATCTGCGGAGCCTGAAGTGCAGATCACGCTCGCAGAGAATCTCGCGCAGCTCTTCATTAGAAGAGGCCGCACGAAAGAGGCAGAAGACTTCCTGATGAAGGCGAAGAGCTGGCTGGAACACGATGCTCCTCACTTGAGTGATCTGGAGCGTTTCCACCACTCGATCACCATCACGTACTATCATGGGGTGATCGCCATCGAAAAGGGCAAACGTGAGCAGGCCGAGCAGCATTTTATGGAGATGCGCACCGCTGCACACATCATTGGCTGGCAGCGCGCGGAACTTTATGCCCAGGAGTTTCTGGCCGATATCGCCAAGGCGCAAGGGAAGTTCGCAGAGGCCCAGGAACGTCTGGAAGAGGGGCTTATGATCGCCGAACAGAACAAGGAACGGCGGCGCGCCGCTTACTATAGACGTTCTCTGGCCTTCCTGGTATATCAACGTGGGAGGCGTGGCAGGAAAGAGCAGGCCATCGAACAGACCATCACCTGGGCCCAGGAAGCTCGGGAGGGGTTTATCCGCCTGGGAATGCAGCCAGAAGTGACCCGACTCGAACATTTTCTCAACCTTCTCACCAGGGCACGATCGGAGCAGCCAGTGCAGCCAGAACCGACGGAAGAGTACTCTTCTCCTCTTCGCCTGGCCCTGTAATGCGCGACAGAGAAAGATGTAGCGCCGTTCCATAGGCGTGTCCGTAGGGTATGGCAAGCCCCATAGGCGTGAACGGAAGCCAC
>JBDTHH010000570.1:0-6562 GCA_039937055.1 Ktedonobacteraceae bacterium
GGGATTGCCGCCAGCACTGATCATCACCGCCGAGTATGACCCACTCCGGGATGACGGTGAACGCTACGGGAACCGGTTAAAGGAGGCCGGGGTGCCGGTGACGATCTCGCGCCGCGCAGGAGCCATCCATGGCTTTCTCGTGCCAGATCAACTCAATCTGGTATTGGCCGAGGCGGCTACCGCTTTGCGGGCAGCCTTTGCACAAGGAGGATCGCTGACCAAAAAAAGCCTGGTAACGAGAGACCCTCCTCATTCAGGAGGGGAATCCAGATAGTATCTAAACACGCTGTTGACTATACTTGTAAGTAGGGGTGCTATGAATTTTGTAGGATACCTCGCGTAGCGTGAGATCCAGAGCGGGAGCATAAAAACATGCCACTACTGCAAGTTGCAAACGTATTGCCTGACAGAAGCGTTTTAGTTCATCCGCGTGAACGCGAGTATAATGCTCTTTATCGTTCCTATTCCTTTGGACATTTTCGTTTGCTTTGTCAGGAAAAGCCTATCAAAGAGACGATGTGGCACCGTAATAAGGTAAAGGCGCTCCTCAAATGGTTTCTTCTCAATCCTGGTAAATTATGCTCGGCCGACGAGTTTATTGCGCTTTTTTGGCCTGAACTATTGCCACAAGCCGCCTTTGGGAATCTGTACGTCACCATGCATTGCTTGCGGCATTTACTTGAACCCTCGTTAGGCCCCAGAAAAGCCTCAAAGTTTGTTCGTCGCCAGTCCAATAATTTTTATTGGTTTGATACGGATGAGACATGGTGGACAGATATCGCAGATGTAGAACACCTCTTTGAAACAGCAGCAACCTTTGACACCTATGGAGACGATGTCAAAGCCTCATTCTATTATCGTAAGCTAGTCAGCCATTGTTGTTTAGGATTTCTACCGGAGGATAAGGCGGAGCAATGGTTACGCCCCTATCGTCAGCACTACGAGCATATCTATTTGCAGGTGTTGATACGCTTGATCCAGATTTACCAGCAACGTGGTGAGCTGGAAGAGATCCTGGAATATGCCTACCTGGCGCTGTCGTTAGACTCGTATTGTGAACCCGCGATGAAAGCTATCATCGATGTGTATTTTAAGCAAGGCGATGTGGATATAGCAATGCACAAGTTAGATGATTTTCACAGTTTTATGCAGCAAGAAATAGGGGTGGGGGCTGGTAGGGAACTATATGCGCTGCGCATAAAAATCATGGAGATGGCCGAGCGGTGAAGGTAAAGTTTGGCTGCCGGACAGAGGGAAGTGGATCATATCCACCTCCTTCTGTGCAGGTCTTGTCAGGCATTTTCCAGAATACGAGCGAACGCCTGGAGATAGCTGGGGTCAGAGTAGTGCTTGCGCAGCATCCAATACTCCGCTCCCCAGAAGAGGTAGGCATATAAAGGGGACTCTGGCTGGGACCAGTGCATACAGGTATTATAGTTGGTGATGACCTGTTCTGGTAGGCAACTGTACATGCCCTGTCCGAGTGGATTGGGCGGGGTCGTCACTATCTCCCACGGCTCTGCCTGTCCCTCAGCAATCATCAGTTTTTGTCCATGAACGCGAGTCCAGGCGACCAGGCGCTTCCGTCTTCCCTGCTGCCAGGGGCGCCGGCTTCCATCCAGGTACAGGGTTCTGGTCCCAGCGGCCATCAGCGCGTGACGCGGGTAGTAGTCGATCCCGACAATGTCTGCCAGGCGTTGGGCTACGGCGAGTGAGTCACCTTGATCACGGGTACGCCACCATTGGGAGAGACGCACCGGCAAGGAGGTCGGCAAAAAGCCATTCATCATAAGTGGCCTGCTGGCATCGGCATTTCTGAGCGCTTCGACTTCTTTCTCGACAAAGGCCGCGTCCAGCCGCCAGGAATGTTCTATTCCCAGGGGATCAACGGCCTCGTGTTCAAGTTGCCAGGCAACAATGCCTTTCCGATGTTTGTAGCGCTCCACAACACGCGTAATAAAAGCTGTTGCGGCAGTTAGCAGCGCTGGATAAGCGGACGGCTTGATGCGGGTATGTTCCAGGAGAGGGTGCCTCAGGTAGTGCGCCGGTACAAAAAACTCGGGATAGCTGAAGGTTTTCAGGGGACCAACACACAGAATAATCTGTTTTCCTGCCCGTTCAGCAGCATCGATTTGCCCATCAAGCTCATCAGGATAAAATGTTCCCGGTTCTGGTTCCATGCGGTTCCAGTAGGCCCCTAATCGAATGAGTTGGAACGGATAGGAGAGCAGTGTTTGCAACGTGGCCTGGGCATCTAAGCCAAGCGCAGCAATGTGCGGGGTGCGAAAGCTTATCCCGATCAGCGTGGAACGACGAGGTTCGATTGGCAGGTGCTGCCACGCATCCGTCAGGGGTTGCGTTGCTTGCTTCAGTCGGGCTTCCAGCAGCATTGGTGCAGTCAGGAAGCCGGCAGCACCGAGGCCAAGAGCAGCGACCTGGAAGGCTTTCCGCGAAACTTTTCTCGTTTTACTCATGTCTGTCCTTCTCTTTGGTAATTGGCAGGTAAGCATTTCCCAGTACAATATCTCTGTATTATAAATAATACTTTATATAATACAACTCTTCTGAAACCGGTGATCAAGAGCCACCATCGAAGCGGACTTCAGGAGCTTCACCGCTGCTCTTCAAAAGGAGGGTTGAACAGAGTAGTGAGTTCCAGAAATCTGCCACGAGACCGTATACAGGGGAGAGGGGAGGAAAACGATGACTCGAAAAATCATCAACGCCATACTGGGTCTGGCATCTGTTGATCAAGCATTTTGTCAGGACTTGCTAGAAAACCCTTTGCAGACAGTGCAGTCAAGAAATTTTGAACTAACGCCGGAAGAACAGGAGGTTTTTAAGCAGGTCTCCGCGCGCGATCTCTACGAATTCAGCCAGAAGCTGCTGGCGCTACTTAATGCAAAGGAGAAGAAATAGCTTTGCCGACCACCGGAGCACATGCTTCGACGGCCAGGAAAGACCAGCTTCAGCTTTGGGGAGCCCTATCAGACGTCGATAGAACTGGAGAGTTACGCCCGATCTGGCTCCTGCTGTGGCGTTTCCTTGCAGTCCTAATATTGCCGTGGACAGGCCGCGTAGCAGGGCATAATGCGCCTCTTCCACTCCCAACTTTTGGTTGCACCTTCACTATAAACAGATTGCGTATTTGCACCTTTTGAATTATACTATCATAGTATGCTTATTCGCATTGAGATTAAAGTAAACTCAGCACTTTCTATTATAGAGATCACCTAAGGAGGCCATATCCCTGTTGTTTGTACGTCAGTGGCTGATTTTCTGCTAGCGAGCTGCATCTCTCTTATGGGGAAGAGCACTGCTCCACGCAAAGAAGGAGCCAGGATGAAAGGAAGAGACCTTGGATACACCTTCTTTGCTGAGAAAAATTACCGTTCCACCTCTCCCCCCGACTATTTTGCCTCGTGCCGGCCTGGCGCAACGGTTAAGCAAGGCGCTCACTGGTAGCAGCCCTGATACGATGGTTGGCCCGGCGCTCTATAAACTGGCCTTAGTGCATGCCCCCGCCGGTTATGGCAAAACCACCCTGCTCGTCGAGGTGGCCCGGCAGATCCCCCTCCCATGCTGTTGGTATTTCCTTGAACGCAGCGATAGTGAACCGCTGATCTTTCTGCGCTTGTTGCTGGCCAGCCTGAAGCAGCGCTTTCCTACGTTCGGTGAACAACTCGTCCCTTTGTTCAATGTTGCCACCGAGACTTCCACCGAGAGTAGCTACATGCTATTGGACGCGCTGGTAGCTGCCATCTCCAGAGAGATCCCAGAGCGCTTTGTCCTCTTGCTCTGCCATTATCAGGAGGTGAGCGAATATCCGGAGATCACCGCGTTGGTACAATATCTCTTGCACCATCTGCCCGAGCAGGGGGTGCTGGTGCTGGAGAGCCGAGAGGTACCTGAATTGGATTTCGCCTCGTTGCTGGCTGGCCGCGCGATGCTGGGCATTGGGCAGGACCTCTTACGCTTCTCCCCTCAAGAGATTCGCGCGTTGGCGCAGGTGCAGGGGAGCCGACCACTGAGCGAAGAGGAGGCCGAGCAACTGGTAAGCGCTTTCGATGGCTGGATCACCGGGCTGCTGTTGGGCACACGGCTGGGCGATGTCCAGTTCTTGCAGCGCGATTGGAGCACGCCGTTGTCACGTAAAGGGTTGGGGGTACATATCTATGCCCAGACCCTCTTCTCCTACGTGGTGAATGAAGTCTTCAAACACCATCAGGCAGTGTATACCTTTCTCAAAGAGGCGGTAGTGCTGGAGGAGATGAACCCTGGGCTCTGCGCTGCTATGCTGAAGATGAGCAGCAAGGAGGCTGGCAAGCACTTACGGTACCTGGAGCACCATGGACTTTTTGTGACCCACAGTGGGGAAGAACCCGATGTGACCTACACCTGTCATCCGGTTTTGCGTGATCTCTTGTGCGAAGAACTGCGGCAACGAAATCCTGAGCGCTTTGTGCAGTTGCACCAGCGAGCAGCGGAGCTTTTAAGTGTATCCCAACACTATGAGCAGGCGATTTATCATGCGATGGAGGCCAGCGTGGATGAGATCGCGGCCCAACTGATAACCTCCTCAGCGGAACAATTGATCGAACAGGGACATATGGAGACGCTGCAACGCTGGATCACGGACTTCTCTGAGACGACGACAACGCGCTATCCGAAGCTGCTGCTGATTCAGGCCAACATCTATTTGAGAAAGAGCGAACTAAGCAAGGTGCAACCCTTGTTGGAGCAACTGACCTCTCTGCTAAGCGCTCCGCCACTAACCATGGTCAATCGAGAAGATCTCCCTCTGCTGCAGGTTGAGTTGGCGCTTGCGCATGTGCTCGCTTTGACCCAGGAAGGGAAATATCAACAGGCGCAGCCGCTTTGCCAGCAGGTATTGGAGCAGTTACCCGCCGATGAGGTGAGCCTGCGAGCAAGGGCCCATATTTCCTTCGGCATGTGCGCAGGATTTCTTGGAGAGCCTTCCATAAAGATCTCTCACTACCAGAAGGCGCTCCAGCTCTGGGGGCGACACACGATTAGCCGTCAAACGGCCGATGGGCATAGCATGTTGGCCGAGACATACCGCTTGCTAGGTCATTTTGCCCTGGCTGAACACCATAGTAAGAGGGCAACCGCCTGCTGGGAGCAGTTACAGGATATCCGTGGGACTGTGAATAACCTCATTATACGGGCCAGCCTCATCTGGGATCAGGGCAAGCTTGACGAGGCGGAGCGCATCTTGCAGCAGGCGTTAACCCTGGCCACCAGCCCATTTCACCTGCATCGCCTGGAAGGCTATGCCTTGGTCAGCCTGGGTGAGCTTTCCCAGGTTCAGGGGCTTGATGGCCGCTCGTTGGCTATGACCGAGGAGGGGCTGGCGCTCGCCCGCCAACTTGGAGATGCGTGGCTGCTCAACTATGCCTTGCTGACACTGGCACTGGCCTACCTTTACATGGGAGATGCCACCACCGCCAGTCTGCTCCTCTCAGAGATGCGCATTGAGAAGTCCACTGGCGTTTCTGCTAACTCGGAACAACAGGTGCTGCGCGATCTGGCGGAGGGAACGATCCGGCTGCATCAACGCCATTATACCGATGCACTCTCCTTGTTAGAGCCAGCCGAGGCTGCCCTGAGCACCATGGGGTTCAAGCAAGAACAGCTCAAGGCCCTGCTGCGGCTGGCGGCCTGCCACCTGGCACAAAAGCAGCTTCCGACTACCTTGAAACTGCTTTCTGAGGTAGAGCGGATCCTTACGACTGTCGATAGCTACGAATGGCGGGTGTTCGCCGAATTGCGCGTCTCGCCTCAATTGCGGCGGACCATCGAAATGCAGCAGGAATGCTCCTCTTTACGCGCCCTACTGCATTGGGAAGAAGGTGTGCAGGAGCGAACCATCGAAGAAGTCGTGCTTGAGACACCCTCCTTCGCACAGGCGTTGCAACCCGCCCCAATTACCACCCCTATCGTTACTCCCCGGCTCAAGATTATCGCCCTGGGAGAGCCAGTGGTCCTGCTCGATGGGTCGCCTATCACTCACTGGCGGATGGCACGCGCAATGGAACTCTGCTTCTACTTATTGGAATGCGGGCGTCCCATGCGCAAAGAGCAAATTATCACCTCCCTTTGGGAGGAAGTAGATGAGCAACTCTCCCAGACCTTTTACTCGACGATCCACTACCTGCGCAAGGCGCTGGGGGGTGAGTCAGCCATCAAGTCTAGAGCAGGGATCTATACGCTCGATGTGGCTTCACTTTACGGTGAAGGTGGCGTTTGGTACGATGTGGCAGCCTTTATGGAACACTATACTCTGGGCAAACGCGCGTTGGAAGGGGAATCAGAGGAGACGGCACGCGCGGCCTTTGAGGCGATGGTGGACTTGTATCGCGGCGATTATGTGCAGCCCTTTTATAGCGATTGGTGTACTTTGCGCCGCGATGAACTGCGGCGAACGTATCTAGATGCGCGTCAACAATTGGCGCAGATTGCCTGGCGTGCTGAAGAGATAGAAGTGAGCGCAGCTCACTGGCAGCAAATGCTGGCGGTGGATACCTGCCTGGAGGAGGCG
>JBDTHH010000571.1:0-4420 GCA_039937055.1 Ktedonobacteraceae bacterium
TCATGATTACCCCGGACCTCGTTCAGCCTTGCGGCACTATAGAGAGCTACCGCGCGCACCGGTGCCGCCACTTCACCACTTTGCACAAGCGCACGCTCTAGAAAATCTAATCCCTCGCTGAAGTAACCACGCGTGTACCAAAATGAGCGCAGAGCTGCCCCCAGGCGCAGAGCTATCTCTCTCTCAGATCCCGTTTGCTCCAGTGACCACTGCATGGCAGCACGCATATTGTCATGCTCCTGCTCCAAACGCCCCAGCCATAGCGCTTGTTCTGGACCCCAGAGTTGCTCATCAGCCCTTTGCGCAAATGCCAGAAAGTACGCTCCATGGGCCTTGCGCACGGCCTCCTTCTCTCCGCTCGCCGAGAGAGCCTCCAACCCATATTCGCGGATCGTCTCTAACATGATGAAGCGCGGCTCCTCTCCAGCATTGTGCGTCTCCCTTCGCAATAAACTTTTATCGAGGAGCGAACTTATGGTATCTAAAGCCGGTCCCACTTCTCCATCAAGCGCGGCGCAGACCGCCTCAACTGCCTCCAGTGTACACCCACCGGCAAAGATAGAAAGCCGCTCAAAGAGCTGCTGTTCCTGAGCATCCAGCAGGAGATAGCTCCACTCGATGGTATTGCGCAGGGTCTGCTGCCGCACAGCCACATCGCGTATTCCGCTCGTCAACACCTGCAGCCGTTGGCTCAAGCGTGCAAGCAGCGCATCGGGTGAGAGAAGTTTCATGCGCGCAGCCGCCAACTCGATAGCCAGCGGTAGTCCATCCAGGCGAGCGAGGATCTCTGCTATGGCAGATGCATTCGAGACGGTCAACTGGAAATTGGGATTGACCGCCTGTGCCCGTTGAGTGAACAACGCGACAGTCTCGTACTGGGTGAACACCGTGAGGTCGGGCGCAGATATGGGATCGGGAAGCGACAGCGGCGGCACGATATACTCGCGCTCGGCCTGCACGCGCAACACTATCCGGCTCGTCACGATCATCTTGAGACACGGACAAGATGCCAGAAGCTCTGCCACCTGTAGCGCCGCGCCTATCACTTGCTCAAAGTTATCCAGCAGCAGGAGCATGTGCTTGTGTCGCAGCTCTTCCGTGAAATGCTCCAGAAGAGGCTGGCCACCCTCCTCGCGCAGGCCGAGGGTCTGAGCAATAGCGGTCAGAATCACGGCGGGATCACTCACAGGCGCCAGGTCCACGAAGTAGATGCCATCCGCGAACAGATCACTCAGAGACGCTGCAACCTGTAAGGCCAACCGTGTCTTGCCCATGCCGCCAGGTCCCGTCAGGGTGAGCAGGCGCACATCTTCGCGGCGCACAAGCTGTTCAATGGTAGCTATTTCCCGCTGCCTCCCGATGAAGGGTGTGGACTGCATAGGGAGGTTGCCAGGACGGGCAGCAAGGGATTTGAGGGCTGGGAAATCGGCAGGCAGATCCGCGATGACGAGTTGAAAGAGATGATCGGGTCGCGGCACATCCTTGAGGCGCTGCTCGCCCATATCGCGCAGGCTCACGCCGTCAGGCAGATGCTGCTCGACAAGGTTGCGCGTTGTCTCAGAGACCAGCACCTGACCCCCGTGCCCGGCGCTCATGATACGTGCCGCGCGGTGTACATCCATCCCCACATATCCCTCGGCAGCCAGCACTGGCTCGCCCGTATGCAGCCCCATACGCACGCGCACAGCGCCACCTTCGGGCCAGGAATATGCCGTCAGAGCGCGCTGCGCGTTAACCGCCGCCGAGACAGCATCGGTAGCGCGCGCAAAGGCGACGAAGAAGGCATCCCCCTGCGTATCGATCTCGTGGCCGTTCCAGCGCTGGAATGCCGCGCGCAGCAGGTGCCGGCACTCCGCGAGCACCGAGACGTAGCGCTCACCCAGCCGCTGGAGCAACTGCGTAGACCCCTCGATGTCGGTAAAGAGCAACGTGACCGTCCCCGTGGGCAGTTGGCGCATTGAAAACCCCTTTATATCCTGTGCTATAGCTTGTGATTGAGAAGGCGCAACGATTCTGGGCTGGTGTACTGTCTGATGCATATTGAGATAATCCCATTATAGCGCAACCTATGCGCGATAGCTTTTTATAGAACACCTGTTTCTTTCAGTCTAACACAAAAAGAGGTTGGATTCGGCCCGCATATTGGCTTTCCACGAACTGTGGTAATTTTAGAAACTACACCTTTTTCTTCTTACGCGAGAAGGAAGATTAATCAGTTATCTCAACATTCTCAATACCATAAGTTTCTATCTGCACCTGATAGTGCTCGTGAATCAAGACTACCAACCGCTTAACCGGGATTGGCAAAAGACTCTGAGGAAGCCGAAGACTTGGAGACCAACCAGATCGCCAGCGTTTTGCAGAGGCATAGACAGCAAAGGAGTTGGGCTGTTCTATGATTAAACCAAGCGCGCCGATTTCTTGCCATTTGAGCGTGATGTTGCCATGGGCCATCTGGTTTTTCTCTACCGCTTCAAGCAGAAACGGGTAGAAGTACTGGATACCCTCCTCATTAATGATCAGGAGAGGCGTACGACTGAATAGTTGGCGCAGAAAGAGGAGCAAAAAGACCACCCCACCCAAACCAAAAAAGACTACAGTGATAATTGCCATAACCATTTGCACTGGATTCTCAGGTTTTTGCAGCAACCAGATGCTACTAATCACGAAGAGGAGCGAGCCCCCTAACAGGTACAACAAGCGGGTGTTTGCGCGCGTGTAGAAAATGATATCCTGGCCCTGGCTCAGGGCTGGCTTTTTGAGGGAAAACCTTATACCTCTCTTTGCTTCCTGGTGGTCCGTGTTCAGCGGCCGCATCACCGCCCCAGCTTCTTTCGCCTCGCGTATCTGTGCGCGATGAAAATAGGATTCGAGAAGATAGGCACTGGAATGGACTCCACTGAAGTTAGCCCCACTCAGATTGGTTCCCTGGCGGTGAAGTTCGCGCAGATCATCGCGGCGCAGATGAGCCCCACTCAGATTGGCCCCTTGAAGGCAAGCATCGCTCAAATTGGCCTCACGGAGGTCCGCATTTCTGAGATCAGCGTTAGTGAAGTTAGCTGTCCAGGCATCGACCCAACGGAGGTCCGCATTTCTGAGATCAGCGTTGGTGAAGTCGGCGGCACAGACATTGGCGCCACTCAGATCAGCCCCGCTGAGATGCGCTCCAGCGAAGTTGGCCTCGGCAAGTTCTGCCTCAGCAAGACACGCTCCAAGCAGAGAAGCCCCGGCAAAGTTGGCTCCGGCGAGATTAACCTTGCCCAGATTGATCCCGTCCAGATTGACTCCACTCAGGTCAGCATCGCTCAGATCGGCATCATAACTGAGATTCCATTTAGGGGCCGGCGCTGTCTCACGAGTGTCTGTTTTCCATTGGTTCCATGCTTCTACCCCCTGGGCGAGCAGATCAAGCTGCTCCTGATTGGCCATAGCCTTCCTCTCTGGCTTAAAACTCATGCACTTTTGTCTATTTTATCATGGATGTCACCTGCCTCACACCGCGCAAAAGGCCGGTGTTTTTTCAAGCGTTTGAGGGTATTCTTCGGCTGGGGTTGTTTTCACAAGGCTCAAGATAGCCTGTTTCTTTGGAGGAACACATGGGCATGCATACTGCTTCCGAACGGACCCTGTCACACGTTTTGTGGATCGGGGGGTCTCCCTGCTCTGGAAAATCTACCATCAGCCACACGATCGCTCAAATTTACGTTTTCCTTGATTATCACCTCGACGCCTGGTCGCGTAATCATTTTGCGCGACGAGTCGCCGCGGGAGACACTGAGGCCATAGCATTTCTGGAGATGCCTATGGACCAGCGCTGGGTAGAGCGGCCGGTCGAAGTGCTGGTGCAGGAGGCGATCACATCCTGGAGCAAGGATTTTCACCTCGTGCTTGAAGATCTACTGGCTCTACCACGGGAAAATTTTATTGTTGCCGAGGGGAATTTCTTTCCTGAAAGTGTTGCTCCCTATCTCTCCAGTCTCCATCAAGCCATCTGGCTGGTCCCCACGGATGCCTTCTGTGAGCAAGGGAGGCGACAGAGATGGACGGAACAGGTTCGGCGCCAGAAGCTGCATGGTGTCTACAACGAGGGCCATGATCCCGAAAAGCGCAGACGCAATATCATTGCGCGTGACTGCCAGCTAGCGCGTTACGTCAAGCAGCAGGCAGAAGCATTGCACCTGCCTATCTATGAAGTGGATGGGAGTCGCTCTCGTGAAGATATGACGGAGCTGGTTGAGAGACATTTTGATCCCTATCTCATCGAGTGCTTCACACAACGCAAATAAACCCAGGAATGGCCTGCTCTCCTCACTAAAAAGGCCAGAAGAGTCGTTCAACTTTCCTCTTCCCATCTCACCGCACAACCCATAACGACAAAAAAGGGGGTAGTTCCGCGAATCCGTAGGGCGTGGCTTGCCTC
>JBDTHH010000572.1:0-18550 GCA_039937055.1 Ktedonobacteraceae bacterium
GAGCCTCGGATATCGGCTAACCCCTGTCGATGACGCAGTGAGTCGGTCAACTTCATCGCTGGCGACCCCATGTCGAGCATGGTTGTTACACCCCAGCGTGTCCCATGCTCTAAGGCGGCAAGATTCAGCAGATGGACATGAGAATCGATGAGGCCAGGCAAAAGAGTGCCATGCTGGCCATTCAGCGTTCTCTCAGCGGTCGTTGCCTCAGAGATGACTCCATTTTCAATAACCACCGTGCGTTCAGCGGTCAATGCGTTGCCATCAAACACCTTGACATTCGTAATGGCGATTGCTTCAGACATACGTACAATTCCTTCTTTCTTCTCTCGATGAGACGAATAGTTACCACCTATCAAATACTTCCCTGGTTCTCCACTAAGCGAACGTAGAGGTTCCACCCTCCTGATTGGTTTTGAATGTGCGAAAGAGAGCAGGTGGAAGTGGATCAGCTTCAGAGAGATTCCCGGCCTGGGCAGCCACGATTTTTGCCCAAATGCGTTCTGGCTTGAGCGGCATGTCGAGCGTGCGAATACCCAGCGGTGCCAGCGCGTCCAGAGCGGCGTTGACGATGGCGGGCGGCGCGCCAGTTGCGCCACTTTCGCCTATCCCTTTGACACCCAGCGGATTGATCGGCGAAGGGGTTTCGACAAAAGCGGTCAGGAAGGCGGGAATTTGCTCTGTGTTTGGCAGCGTGTAGTCCATCAGCGTGGCAGAGAGCACTTGTCCGTCCTGACTATAGATCGCTTCTTCGTACAGTGCCTGGCCGATGCCCTGAGCGAGCGCACCGTGAACCTGCGCCTCTGCCAGATGATGATGAAGCACAGTGCCACTGTCATCGACCGCCACATACTGGAGGATATGGATTTCACCCGTTTCGGCATCGATTTCAACGACGGCGAGGTGCGCGCCTGAGCAGACGGTTGCGTTTGTCGGACTAAAGTCGCTCCAGGCCGCCAGGCCTTCAATAAGGGCACCATTGACTGGATTCGGCTTTTCGTGCTCGATCAGTTCTGGTTGCTCCTCTGCCATTGTGGCCAGTTTGCCCAAACTGATTGCGCGCGCGGGGACACCGCGCACGCTGACCTGGCCATGTGCTACGTCGAGATCAGCAGGGGCTGCCTCCAACTGGAGCGCAGCGAGGCGCAGCACTTTTTCGCGCGCGGCTTCGGCTGCCAGGTGAACGGCGGTGCCAGAAATCTGCGCGGTGCGGCTGCCGAAGGTGCCGATGCCAAAGGCAGGCAGGGCTGAATCGTTCATCTGCACCTCGACCTGTGAGTCGCGAACCGCGAAAACGGCGGCAGCGACCTGCGCAAAGGTTGTGAAATGCCCCTGTCCATTGGTTGCCACACCACTTTGCACCAGAATGCTGCCATCGCGGCGCACGCGCACTGTTGCGGCCTCGCGTGGCATGCCCGGACCGCCCATCGCCCCACCGGAGATCTCGATAAAGGTCGCCAGACCGATTCCCAGGAGCCGGGAATTGCCTTGCTGGCGCATCTCTTGCTGTTTCGCACGCCAGCCCGCGTAATCGCCCAGTTCCACGACTTTTTCTAACGCGGCCTGATAATTGCCGCTATCATATTGGATGCCGAGAAGACTGCTATAGGGGAAGGATTCTGGCGTGATCAGATTGCGGCGACGCACCTCGACAGGATCAAGACCCGTTTCCTGGGCGATACGATCCATAGTACGCTCCAGGATATAGGTGGCTTCGGGCCTACCCGCACCCCGGTATGCACCAGTTGGCACTTTATTGGTGAAGACGCCTATGACCTGGCTCTCGATGGCCTGGATGCGATACGGACCATTCAGCATCGAAGCCGTGCCAACAGGTACCATGGTGGTCGTATTGGCCAGGAACGCACCCAGATCTCCAATACTGTGTACTTTCAAGCCGAGCAAGCGTCCATCAGCCTGGTAGGCAGCCTCGATATAGTTGATCTGTCCGCGCCCCTGCGTTTGCGCTTGCAAATTCTCGCTGCGGCTCTCAATCCACTTGATGGGTCGCCCCAGGCGCACAGCCAGCGCTGCTGCCGCGATCTCTTCGCCCACAAAAGCTGATTTGGAGCCGAAAGCACCGCCTACCTCGGCATTGAAGACACGAATCTTCTCACGGCTGAGACCCAGGAAGGTCGCCAGCGTATTTCTGGCGCTATAGATGGCCTGCGATGAGAGCCAGGCGCGTAACTCGCCGCTGGCTGGATCGAAATCGAACAGACAGCCGCGTGGTTCCAATGAGCAGGGGGCAACGCGCTGGTTGACTATACGTAGATGAGTGACATGCGCGGCTTGCGCGAAAGCGGCTTCAATATCGCCGCCACCGACCTGCGTGCTGAAGGCCAGATTTGAGCCAAACTCCTCATAGAGCACAGGTGCGTCAGGAAGCAGCGCCTCCTCTGGATCAACTACAGTTGGCAGCGGTACATAGTCGATATCTACAAGATCACGGGCATCCAAGGCCACCGCGAGATCTTCAGCCACGATTACGGCCACAGGGTCGCCTACGTAGCGTACGCGTTGCGTGGCCAGCGGTTTGCGCAGCGGCCTATTCAGCTTGCGCGGAACAGGAATCCCCTCCATCGCGGGCATCGTCTCGACCAACTCGCTCGCTGGCAGCGCTGCCACCACACCGGGCAGTGCTTGCGCGTCTTCCAGGTGGATAGCCTGGATCTCAGCATGCGCGTAAGGGCTGCGTACCACCACCATATGCAGCGCGGCAGGTCGCCCCTGCTCGGCTCGCAGATCATCGACATAGTGGGCCCGTCCAGTAATCAGCGGATAATCTTCGCGGCGTCGCCCTGAGCCTGCTGGAATGGGCGTGTTATTCATCAGTGTTCCTCTCTTTCTTAAAGACTACACCAGGAGGCGAAGCGGATTCTCAAGCAAACTGCGGAGCTGACTAAGGAATTGTGCTCCTGTCGCGCCGTCAGTCACACGATGATCGGCAGAAAGCGTGACACTCATCCGTTCGCGTGGTACCAGGTCGTCACCAACGTAGACGGGAAGACGACGTACCGCTCCAACGGCTAAAATAGCAGCTTGCGGTGGATTAATAATCGCGATAAACGTATCGATACCAAACATGCCCAGATTACTCACCGTGAATGTTGCCACGGCGTAGTCTTCCACACGGCTCTTTCCACTGCGCGCCCTTTCGGCAAGCCCTTTGGTTTCGCGCGCAATCTGCCCGACTGCCTTCTCGTCGACATGGCGCACAACGGGCGTGACAAGCCCATCCTTGATCGCGACGGCAACCGCGATCGAGATTTCCTTATGGATGAGCAGGCGGTCTCCCGCGAAAGTGGCATTGAGGGCAGGAAAGCGTGGCAGTGTTTTCGCCACTGCCTTCAAAACAAGATCGTTAACGGAAATCTTTTCTTCTGCGTCCACCTCCCTGTTAAGCCGGGAACGCAGAGCCATGGTTTCCGTGACGTCAATTTCGGTGGTCAGATAAAAGTGAGGGGCGCTCGTTTTGCTTTCAAGCATACGACGCGCCATGGTCTGCTGAAGCCGTGTCAAGACCTGTTCATCGGCTGGCGGTGTCTCTGTAAGCCCACCATATCCCTTTTTCACTTCGTCCTCTACATCGTGGCGCACCACACGGCCCCCTGGCCCGGTCCCACGAATGGCAACAAGATCGAGCCCATGTTCCTGGGCAATGCGACGGGCGAGTGGCGACGCCTTCGCGAGCTTGCTTTGTATGGGGGGAGCGTCTGTAGAGGTCAAGGTTGCTGAAGGTGTGAAGTTTTGGGTTACACCAGATGGCCCTTTTTCAGCTAGCGACCTGGCAGAACGAGAAGCAACATTGTGCTTTGCCCGTACAGGTGGAGGATCAGAGGCCATAGTCCTTGTTTCCTGCCCTGTTTGGGTGTGAGTCGCCCGCGCTGGTGACACCTGCTTCTCTTCTACCTGACCCTCTTCTGCAGTGATCAAGAAAGCAATGATCTCACCAACCGGGACCATTTGTCCCTCCGCCACGAGAAGACGCTGGAGTACCCCTGAATCCACTGCTTCTATCTCAACGGTGACTTTATCGGTCTCAATCTCAGCAAGAGGTTCACCCTTGTTCACCATCTCTCCCTCATGTTTGAGCCAATTGACGAGTTTCCCCTCGGTCATCTCGTCTCCCATCCTGGGCATCACGATCTCTTTTGCCATCGGTAGGCTTACCTCCTCGTATCGTATACCATGAGCCTTCGCCATCCTCTCTGATCATACGCTCCTGTTGAGAGGAAGTCACGCTCAAAATCTTCCTAATGAGAACAAAGGAACGTCCTCAACACAAGGCTCAGGCGTCATCATCTAATTCCAATGCCAGATAGCCTGCATTGACGATATCGTCTACGCTGATCCCAGCATAGCGATAGAGGTCCATTTGCGAGCCTGATTGTCCAAAACGATCAACTCCAAGCGGGATAGTTGGAGCGCCATACAGACTGCCAAGAAATGCTAAGCTGTGTGCAGAGGCATCCTGGACCGTCACAATTGGGGCACGGCGTTCTTCTGGTGAGAACAGCGTCGCCAGATAATCACCTTGTCCGGACTCCAGCGGGTTGTGGAGACGGCGATGACGTTCTTCTGTGAAAAGAGCAAAGAGTTTTTGTGGGCTGGTGATATGCAGGACATTCGCGGCGATCCCCTCCGCAGACAGGCGTTGTGCCGCCTCGACCGCTTCAGGTACCATCGCACCCGTTGTTGCAATCTGCACAACTTCGCTGGCGGTTGCCTCTGGAACCTGAGAACGTCCCTCAAGTAAGCGATATCCGCCAGCGAGCACCTGACGACGCAATTTCTCTTTCCCAAGACGCTGTAAGGCTGGTTCGAGTATCTGTTGGTCAATCTTTTTGGTCGAGAGACGCAGGTATGTCGAGCGACCATGAGCGCGGTCGCAGCATTCGCGTAACGCGTCAAGCAAAATCCATTCTACCTCGCACGCGAAGGCTGGCTCATAATAGGTGAGTTCTGGCAGCTCAATTCCTAAAGAGGCTGTGACGGTCGACTGGTGTGCCCCGCCTTCAGGACTGAGACTCACCCCGGAGGGGGTACCGGCAAAGATGAATTTGGCTCCGCAGTAGAGTCCATAGATCAGCGCATCCAGTCCCCGGCAGACGAAAGGATCATAGACCGTGCCAATGGGGAAGAGCTGCTGTCCACAGAGTTCGTAGCTCATGCCCAATTGTCCAAGCAACATGAACAGGTTCATCTCAGAAATGCCTAACTCAATATGTTGGCCAGTCGGAGCAGGTTGCCAGCGCAGAAGACGTTGCGTTTCCTCCTGATAATCGGGATGCGTGGTTGGCGAGAAAACCCCGACTTTGCTCACCCAGGTGCTCAAATGGGTTGAGACAGCAACATCAGGCGCGGCAGTCACGATGCGCTCACCGAGCTGAGGCAGGTCCGCGAGTTTCGGTAAAACACGACCAAAGGCCTCCTGGGTAGAAAGCTTGCTCGGATAGGAGAGATCGATGCGCGAGGGAACCACAGCTGGATCGAGCAGCGGATGGCGTTGCTCGCCGCTACGCTGCAAGCGCTCCGCCGTATCTTGACACCACCGGCCCTCGGGCGAATCAGAGGCAAACGCCTCCCACTCACAGCCACCGGGAATGTCCAGTTCTTGTTGGAGGCGCGCTACCTGCTCAGCATTCAACAGCATCGAGTGATTGAGCGCTTCACCAGCAAAAGGCAATCCCCAGCCTTTAATCGTATAGGCAAAGACCACCGTAGGGCTTTCCTGGTGACGATCGGCACACGAGAAAGCATAGAGTAAACTATTGAGATCATGCCCACCCAGGTTGCTCAAGAGCGTGGGAAGCTGGTCGTCCGCTGTCTCGCGTAGAGCCAGCGCGATCTCCCGATCTTCTACCTGCTCAGGACCCAGCGGATGGGTCAGACGAGTGCGGATATCATTCCCTTGCCGGCGGAGGAGGCTTTGATATTCCTCATTGCTCATCTCGTCAAGACGTTGTCGTAATGCCATCCCGCCTGGACGCGAGAAAACGTGCTGTAACTGTCGCCCGTATTTCGCTTCCACTACCTGCCAGTTTGCCGCCTGAAAAAGCCGTTTTAATTGCGTTGCGCGAATACCAGGCACGACGCGATCCAGACTTTGCCGGTTTAAGTCAACAATGAGCAGAACATTGCCTAACCCCTGTACAGCTTCATCGATGGCTGCCTCCCATACACTTCCTTCGTCGAGTTCCGCGTCACCGATCACCGAGACAAAACGCTGTGACGTGACCTGGCCAAAGTGGTTGTGTGCATAGCGGTGAGCAACAGCAGCGAAGGCAGGCGCGACCGCTCCGAGACCAACCGAACCAGTACTAAAATCAACAGGATCAGGATCTTTTGTCCGACTTGGGTAAGCCTGGAGACCGTTGAATGCGCGGAGCGTGCGTAAATACTGCTGATCTAAATTCCCTAAGAGGTACTGAATCGCGTGGTACGCTGGAGAAGCATGAGGCTTAATGCTCACTCTATCGCCCGCATCCAGATAGTGAAAATAGAGGGCCGTGAGGATGGAAACCATCGAGGCTGACGATGCCTGGTGTCCTCCAACCTTGAGATCGTCAGTGCTTGCCCGAAGGTTATTGGCATGGTGAATCATGAGCGTGCAAAGCCAGAGCACGCGGCGCTGAATGGCATCGAGAATCTGATACTCTGCGGGCAGTAACACTCGTTCGTCTCGACTGCTTGCATCTGGCGGTGCAGTTTGTTGCTCGCGCTGAATGTCTTCATCTGTTTCGTTTGTCGTGGCTGAGGAGGCATCTTTTGACATGAGAGTCGCTCCTTCATAAAGTAGATAGACAGCTCAAAGAACGTCCAGAAAACGCGGAATCCTGGAGCGAACGCATAGTGAGAGAGGAAAATCTTGCCTTTTATGCTTCCTCTTCCTGCTCAAGCACTTTCTTTACATGCACAATGGTCTGTTGAATATGGTGGCGCACGGCGCCGGCAGCACGAACTGGATCGTTCGCCTGGCAAGCGGCAAGGATTTCGCGATGTTCTGCGTCGAGGCGCCGGGCGTCTTTGGGAATATCGGCTGCCGCATAGAGATGATTGTAGGCGAGCGAGGCATTGCGCAATTCCTCAATCATCGTGACCAGTCGTACCCGCCCCGCAAGACGATATAAGTTTAAGTGGAACTGTTGATTGCGTTCCACATAGAGAGCGGCCTCGCTGGTGGTTCGCATCTCATCGAGGAGGGCCATAAGCGGCGGCGCATCCTCGGCTTGAAAGCGCCTGGCGGCTTTCTCAGCAGCCAGGATTTCCAGCGCCATACGAATCTCGTAATGCTCGATCAGATCCTCGATCGTAGGTAAGAAAACAGTCACACCGCGATGGGTATCGATCTGTACTAAACCATCACGTTGCAGCAGCCCAAATGCCTCGCGTACAGGTGTCGTACTGACCCCAAAGCGTTGCGCGGTCTCGATTTGGAGCAAGCGTGTCCCTGCCAGCAACTGTCCCGTGACGATTTCGTTCCGGAGAGCAGCCGCAATCTGCTCCGTGATAGTAAGTTTTGTAAAAGTGGTATTTGCGCTACTCTTGCCTGTTAGTGCCATCAAATTCATACGCTCCATTCTCTCCCTCTTGACAAAGGCGCTATGCATTATGCATAATATACATTATTCTCGTTTCTTTTGTCTAGAGAGACAGCAGTCTACAGTGTTGTAGAAAGGGTGTGAGATCACAGACAAATAATACGCGCCTGACCATTTGAAAGTTGTAGGAAGCCATTTAAAAGACCAGCCAGTGGCAAAAGAGCACAGATCGGCAAGATAAGAAAGGGAAAGACCGTGACAAGTCAGCCTGTCAGCATAGATGCTGGTACCATGAAACTTTCAGGACGCTTTCTTCCAGCGACGAATGGACAACCAAGAGCGTTGCTCGTCGCAATTCATGGTGGAACGTACACGAGTAAATATTTCGATACCCCTTCATCATCGTTACTCGATTTTTGCGCTTCGTCAGGTTACTCAATCCTCGCGCTTGACCGCCCAGGATATGGGACAGCCACTTCCGTTCCCGTTGACCAACTCTCATTCGAAGGCCAGATTCCCGTCCTACAGCAGGCTCTTGAGGTGATTTGGCATGACTATGGCCAGCAATCCGCAGGGATGTTTTTGATTGGCCATTCGATTGGAGGAATGATTTCCTTGCTGCTCGCGACAGAAAAGCCACATGAACGCCTGATCGGTATGAATATGACCGGCGCGGGCGCTCTCTATAATGAGCAGACAAAGGCTGCCTTTGCATCTTTAGTCAGTGATGCACCAACCGTGATGATGGATATAGCGATTAAAATCCGGGCCATGTACGGACCGGCATGGTCCTATCCAGAGGAACAGGCTCAATATGATCCAGAACGGGACGTTCCTACCGCCGCGATAGAGCTTGCAGAGGCCCAGACCTGGGGCGCGCGCCTGCCTCAGATCGCTGCTAAAGTGCGGGTTCCCGTCCAGTTCATGGTTCCCGAGTATGATCACATCTGGCGTGGTGAACTAGAAGCGCTTAGCCATGTTGCCGAGATGTTCTCCGCCGCGCCCTTTGTCGATGTGGGCATACAGCGCATGGCGGGCCATTCGGTAGAACTCCATACCCTGGCTCGTGCCTTTTACATGAAAATACTCTCTTTTGTTGAGGAATGCATTGTTTATCGTTCAAATCTTTCAAGTCTCTAGACCCTTTTACGGAGAGAGGCAGGTACCAATGCAGCTAGTGAGTTACCGGCCACATGGTCGTACTGCTGAAAACTGGCGCGCCGGTGTGGAGCACGCGGGCCGTGTGGTAGATGTCGCATCCCTCTGGAACGATGGGAGGAGTGAGACGACAACCAGGCAATTGCTTGCGGCTGGATCGGCAACGAGCAATCGGGTTTTCACCCAGGCTCGCGAACAACTTGATGCTGCCCCTGATACACCGGGGGTGTTCCAGGCAGCATCCCTGGAACTGGGGCCGCCAGTACCCGATCCCGATAAAATCATTTGTATTGGCCTCAATTATGCTGATCATGCCAACGAGGCCGGGCTAGACCGGACAGAGGTACCCGTTTTCTTCACCAAGTTCCGTAATAGCCTGATCGGTCCAACCAGTCCCATTCTCTTACCTCGCGTCAGTAAGCAAATCGACTACGAAGGGGAACTCGCGGTCATTATCGGCACGCGTTGTAAAGAGATTTCTGAACAGGACGCCCTCCACTATGTTGCGGGTTATAGCATCATAAACGACGTGAGCGCGCGTGATGTGCAACTGCGTACCAGTCAGTGGACGGCGGGCAAAGCTCTGGATACGTTCGCGCCGATGGGACCAGGGATAGTGCCGACATCAGCTCTTCCCAATCCCCAGGCGCTTCTGTTGACGACGAGAGTCAATGGGCAGGTCGTACAACATGCCAGCACGGCTACGATGCTCTTTTCGGTGGCAACTATCGTCTCGTTCCTCAGTTCCCTTATGACATTGGAGCCTGGGGATATTATTGCGACCGGGACGCCATCAGGAGTCGGCTTTAAACGCACACCTCCGCTCTTTTTACAGCATGGAGATGTCGTGGAAGTCGAGATCGAGGGCATTGGGCAACTTCGCAATCCTATCGTTGGGACGCAAGCATAAGTGAGAAGATGCGTATCCAGTTGGAGCACGAGAATACCCAAAAGAGGAAGTCATTCAGAGCAGAAATGAATCTCGCCGCAGAGACGTCTCTCGGCTTCACAACCTGAAAGGAGAATGGAATGTCACAGGTATCTAAGAGCGCGGCCTACGCTCGGCCTACGCTCCACCATATCAACTTGAAAACGTTGCGCTTGCAAGAGATGATTGACTGGTACGCCACGGTGCTGGGCATGGAAATACAACACCAATTTCCAGGAGGAGCCTGGCTTACCAATGACGAGGCTAACCATCGCCTTGCGTTACTAGTCTCACCTGTGTTGATCGATGATAATGACAAGTTGATGCACACAGGCTTTCATCATAGCGCCTTCGAGTACGCGACGATGGGGGATCTGCTCGACACCTATTCGCGTCTGAAAGCGCTCGGGATTGAGCCACACGCCAGTCTGGATCATGGGATCACCTGCTCATTCTATTATGAGGACCCCGACGGCAACAGCGTTGAACTGCAAACAGACAATTTTGGAAACTGGCAGGAGTCCGGCGAGTGGATACGCACATCACCACAATTCGCCGCCAATCCCATCGGAACTCCCGTGGATCCCGAACAGATGGTAGCCGCGCGTCAGGCTGGTGCTTCTTTCGCCGAGTTACATGAGCGAGCCTACGCGGGCGAGTTTAAACCCGATGGCGACCTGGACTTACATATACCCATGTGAGATCCAGCAGAGGATGCCGCAGACCTGACCCACGGCTCTGAGCACTATTTGCCATGGGAATGAGCACAAAGCACAGGACCATTGTTCTGGTCCATCTGACCTCGCAGTCACATGGCGTTCTTTCTCTAGCCAATTGGAGGTACTATGCAAATGTTTGTTCTGCTCTCTCGTTTCCAAAAACCGCTGGAAGAGGTGAACCGCTTTCTGACGGCACATAGCGTGTGGGTGCAACAATACTATGAATCTGGACGTTTTCTCGTCTCAGGGCGGCGTGAACCACCAACCGGAGGAGTCATCGTGGCACGAGCAGAAAGTGAACAGGAACTACGCGAGATCCTGGCCCTGGACCCGCTCCAGCAGATGGGTCTGGTTGAGTATGAGATTGTTGCCTTCGAGCCTGCTGCTTTCCCGAAACGGAGTAGCGCCTTTGCTGCCTTTGCTGCCAGACCGTTGAATGAATACTCACCCATGCAGGAGACTTCCATACACACGGATAAGGTATGATGGCATCCCAGTGCAGAGAAGTTTAGAGCTTCTCATAGAAAGGAATACAACGATGATGCGAACAGGCATTCGCTTGCTCCTCGCCGGTATCTTTATTCTGGGCGGATGGGGAGCCGCGAGCAAGCCCGGTGGGCGCCCCAAGAAGGTTGCGGCAGCGGGTATTCCCCGACCAGAGCAGGCAGTTGTCTTAAATGGCGCCCTCATGGTTCTGGCAGGTTTCCTTCTTTGTCTGGGGATCGCACCCAGGATTGCCGCGTCCCTACTGGTCGGCAGCATGATCCCGACGACGCTGGTGGGACATCCCTTCTGGAAGGAAGAGCCAGGTCCAGGGCGTGAGCAACAATTGATCCAGTTTCTCAAGAATCTGGGCTTGATTGGTGGATTGCTGATGGTGGTTATCGAAAAGCAGGAAGCCAACGTATAGAAAAAGGTACGTGCATGAAAATCATTACGATAGAAGAGCACTTCCAGATTGCCGAGATCAAGAAGGCGGTGGCAAAATACTTTCCTGGTCAAAGTGCATCTCACCTGTTGGGGTACAATCCCCCTGACGCTCCACTGGAAGATCTAGGAACTGGCCGCTTGCAGCGCATGGATGCGATGGGCATTGATGTCCAGGTCCTCTCCTACACACCAGCAGGGCTACCTGCCATCCCCGCAGCGGAGGCGGTACCCCTGGCCAGGGAGATCAATGACCAGCTCGCGGCTACTATCCAGACGCATCCTGATCGCTTTGCCGGGTTTGCGACGTTACCGACATCTGACCCGCAGGCCGCCGCCGCCGAGTTAGAGCGCGCGGTGCAGAAGCTTGGCCTCAAAGGCGCGATGATTGGTGGACGGACCAATGGCCTTTTTCTGGACGATCCTCTGTTTCAGCCCATTCTAGAAACGGCAGCGGCTCTGGAGGTTCCCATCTATCTGCATCCGTCGTACCCGCCCAAAGCGGTGCAGGATGCCTGCTATGCTGGTCTTGATCCAGCCGTCAGCGCACGATTTGCGACCGCTGGTTGGGGATGGCACCTGGAGACAGGCACCCACGCGCTGCACATGATCCTGGCCGGGGTTTTCGACCGCTATCCCGGTTTACAACTTATTCTCGGTCATTGGGGTGAGATGATCCCCTTTTATCTTGATCGCTTTGCTGAGATGTTAACCCAGACAGCCACATATCTGCAACGGCCTATCGCGGACTACTTCTTGCAACAGGTGTATGTCACGCCCAGTGGCATGTTTACCCTGCCCCAGTTCTTGCTCACCCTGCAAGTTATGGGTGCTGATCGTATCATGTACGCGGTCGATTATCCCTATGGTAAAAATGAGCACGGCAGAACGTTTCTGGAGCAGGCTCCAATGAGCCCTACCGACAGAGCCAAAATCGCCCATGGGAATGCCGAAAAAGTCCTCAAACTGTGATCCAGAGAAGCGAAAGAGAGTCATCGCGGTTCAAACCAGGCTTTCTCAAAAGGGATGCGTCTTTCGTAATGACTACCAGTGGTCTGCATTGTTGTTTTTCGTGCACCATTCTTCGTGTCCCAGAGAAAGAAAGGCAGGGCGAGAATATGAGAGCGGAAGATACCTCTGTCAGAAGGCAAGATATTCCTCAGGAGACACAAGTACTCATCGTTGGGGGTGGTCCCGTCGGACTCAGTACCGCCGTCGAGTTGGGGCGACGAGGCGTGCAGTGCCTGATCGTCGAGCCGAGGCTGGCCGTCTCGCAGCTCAGGCCACGTGCCAAGACGACCAATATCCGGACGATGGAACATTTTCGCAGGTGGGGGCTGGCGGAGCGCATTCGCGAGGTGGCCCCGCTCAAGGTGGCCTGGTCGCAGGACATCGTCTTCTGCACAACGTTGCTTGGTCACGAGGTGATGCGCTTCACCGATTGCCTGGGGCTTTCCCCGCAGCGGAGCGATCTGTACGCAGAGGCGGGACAACAGATTGCTCAGCCACTAGTCGAGGAGGTGCTGCGGGAGGCAGTCGCCGCTCTGGAGGCGTGTCAGCTCTGCCTGGGCTGGTCCCTGCATACCCTCCAACAGCGCGACGATGGTGTACAGGCGACGATCGTCAATGAACTGGGTGAACAGCGACAGATCGAGGCGTTCTATGTTCTGGGCTGCGATGGATCTCGTAGCGTGGTTCGCACGGCTATCGGAGCACGTTACGAAGGAACCTCAGACCGGCGTCCGAATTTTGGCCTCGTTTTTCGGACGCCTGGTCTGGCACAACGGCAACCCCATGGCCCGGCAGTTCACTACTGGGTGCTCAATCCCGCCTGTCCTGGCCTGTTAGGCCGGATGGACCTGGAAGATCGCTGGTGGCTCATTGCCAATGGTGTGTCTGCCGAGATTGGCCAGGCCGACCCACACGCTCTGATCTATGGCCTTGTCGGGGCTGAGATCGACGCCGAAGTGCTGGGTACCGACCCCTGGACAGCGCGCATGTTGCTAGCGGACCGTTACCGCGCAGGTCGGGTCTTCCTGGTTGGCGATGCCGCGCACCTCAATCCGCCATGGGGTGGGCACGGCTTTAACACCGGAATTGGCGATGCGGTGAATATTGGCTGGAAGTTGGCGGTGGTGCTTGAGGGCTGGGGTGGCGAGAACCTGCTCGCGAGCTATGAGGCTGAGCGGCGCGCGATCGCCGAGCAAACCATCCAGGAGGCGGCGGTGAATATGAGTGTGCTCGCTCCTGAACTCGGTAATCCAGAGATGATGGCATCGGGCCTCGCTGGAGAGCAGGCCCGGTCTTTGGCGGCTCAGACAATCCAGGCCGCCAAAGACCGCGAGTTCCATAGTCTGGGACTTGTCCTGGGCTACCAGTATAATGCCTCGCCGGTGATCGTTGATGATGGCACGCTTCCTCTTCCTGTCGGCCAGGACTATATACCAACAGCCCGGCCAGGAGCGCGACTGCCACATCTCTGGCTACCCGATGGCGCATCACTCTATGATCGGCTGGGGAACGGACTGACACTCCTTCGACTCCACGCCGCCGCCGAAGTGGCTCCATTCATCGAGTCCGCAGCGGCGCGAAGGGTGCCGCTGACCGTGCTGGAACTGCGCGGCCAGGCACACGAAGAATGCTACGGTGCCTCGCTTCTCCTCGTGCGACCTGACCAGCACGTCGCCTGGCGTGGTGCATCTGTGGATCGAGCGATGGCGGAGGCCATCATCGCTCAGGTCTGCGGGGTCTGAGTGTCTCGGCTGCCCCTGCCAATCTCTGCGCGAACCAGGGCGAATGCAACGCTCAGAGTAGCCCTCTGGGGGGGAATGCGGGCTACCCTGCGTGCTGCATTAGAAAAGGGGAATTTCTTCTTCCAGATATGCTGGAGAACGCTCCCGTACCCTTGCAGGAGCCCACAGCGAATCCAGCAAAGACATACCGTCGGCCCCCGCACCTGAGGCCTGTTCCAGCCAGAGGACCCCGCACACCTGGCACATGCCATGCGTCGCTTCATAGAGCTTGGGCATAGGCGTTGCAGATAGCTGCTCTCCCAGGTGGTTCGTGAGCCGTAAACACCACGCACATTGCCTCACCGTCGCTGCCATCTTCTTGCTTCCTTCCTTCGTGCTCGCCAGACCAATGTACCAGATCTCGTCTCGCCTGCCTCTGCCTGGCACATCTTTCCCACATTTATGTTATTTTATCTATATCGCTATTATCTATATCGCTAGAGTAGTCATTTTTGTTACATTATATTATTTCACCCGCCTGAAAACAGGACCATTTACCTAATAGCGCTCCTCCATACTATTTTGCGGGCGGCTGGGCATTGCCATACATCGCGCGGAACTTCTCCACACCACGCGCTACGCGTTTACGGACCGCATCCGCCGAGATAGCAAATACCTGCCCAATCTCCTCGTATGTGAAGCCATTACCATAGTGAAGCTGTAGAATAGCGGCATCCCTGGGCTTCAGCATTGCCAGCGCTTGCTGGACAAGAATACGCGTCTCCGCCTGGTCCTCCGGTCCGGCAACCTTGAGACTCTCATCGTGTGTCTCTGGCTCGTCCAACCCCACGAATACCTGCAAACGTTTGCGATTGAGGTAGCGCAGGCCATAGTTTGTAGCAATGCGGTATATCCAGGCATCCAGGGCCAGTTCCTGCCCGGATGTCCTTCCTATTTCTTTATACACCTGCAAAAAAGTATCCTGGGCGAGGTCAAGTGCCACCTCGCGATCCCCCACAAGGCGGTATAAATACCCAGTTACCGGCTGCTGTAGCCGCTCGATCAGGGAACGAAAGGCCTGTGTATCCCTTGCTCGTAGACGCTCTACCACCTGGACATCCATCACCATACTGGCCTTACTTGGAATAGAGTCGCACCTCAGTCCACATCGCCTCTTTATATTGGTATCGGCATACCTTCATTAACTACAATCAATGAAAGCCACAGAATCGGACATTTTCCTGTCGAGGTGCTTTTTTCTGGTACCTCTTTCTCATAGGGTGCTGTCTTGCCAGCCTACGCCTTTATAAGACAGTCATAGCAATACTATGATAACCAGATGACCCATCGGGCGCAGGAGGGGCCACATTGGGGTCCTGCACGTTGCCTTCCAGATCGATCGCACGCACCGCCACGTTATAGCTGCCGGCTTTGGCAGGCACCTGCCATGGAAACTCCCAGAGCACCCATGTCAGACCTGATAGCGGCTTCTTCAGGGTCGCGCGCTGCCAGTTCTGGCCACCATCGGTGCTCACATCAACCTCGCTGATACCGCGATTGCCTGAGAAGGCCACGCCGGCGATAAACGTGACCTTTCCGGCGCGCACAGCCGTGCCGGTCAGGGGCGTATCAATGCGCGCCGTCAGGCGCACAGGCGCGGCGTCGCTCCAGCCGCGCTGCTGCCAGTAGCCCTGGTAGTCATAATTGATGACCTCGATCTGGGTGATCCATTTACAATGCTTCATACCATAGATCCCCGGCACAAGCATACGGGCGGGAAAACCATGCCCCCCCGGCAAGGTGGCGCCATTCATATGCACCGCCAGCAAAGTTGTCGGCTCCAGAGCCTTGGTCAGATGGATGCTATCGCTATAGTCATCCACGGCGCGAAAGACCACCTTGGTCGCGCCCGGCTTCACGCCGGCGCTCTGCAACAGGTCCGCCAGGCGCACACCCTCCCACAGGGCGTTGCTCATATACTCGCCGCCCACCTCATTACTGACGCACATCATCGACTCATACTGCTTCTGCATAGGCAGCGCCAGCAACTGCTTATAGGTGAGTGTAAAGGGCTGGCTCACCTCGCCGGATACCGTCAGGCGCCAGTTGTTGCTGTCCACTGAGGGGTCGGAGAAGAGATTCTTGGAGACGACGTAGTACTGGTCGTTCGGGGTCACCTCGGGCGAGAGATACGGGGCCGGCGTGATCTCGCCATAGTTCGGCACCGGCGGCGGGACGATCTTGTTCTTATACTGCTTCACAAGGCGGGTGACAGAGAGCACGGGCGCGCTCAATCCGTCGGTGATAAAGTGCCACCCCGCCACACCGAGTAGCCCCGCGCCCACCACGAGCACGCCGCGCTTCAGCAGCGTGCGGCGCGCCTCACGCCTGTTCGCTTCAGCTTCTGGCCGGGTCTCACTCCCGCTCTGGGTCCCTTGCGTAAGCTGGTTCTGAACGAGCACGAAGAGCAGCCCAAAGACCAGGCCCACAACACCCAGGCTCAGCAGCCCATCGATAGGCCCGGCGCTCAGTTGTGCGCCAAAGATGCCCGCTCCTGTCAGCGGCAGCAGCACCAATCCCGCCAGCAGCCAGAGGGCGCTCGCCAGCAGCAGACCATCATACATATGCAAAGCTGGAACCAGGACCCGTGAGCTGCCCGCTTGCTCCTGCCCCGGTTCGACCTGTTCCGTGGCTGGCAGACCAAACATGGCCCGCGCTCGCTCCATCACAAGATTATACAGCCCGCCACTCAGCGCGAACACCAGGCATTGCCCCACGAGGATACCATAAAACAGGTAGTGTTTCGCGTCTCCACCGATAAGCTGGTGCAGGAAGTCAAACATCGCCGCCGGCATGAGCGCGGTCAACTCCGAGCCAAAAGCTTCAGGCAGCGAGATCGAGCCGAAGACAACATTCAACAGCAGCATCACGCCTGAAGCGGCGGCCCCCGCTGCCAGGCCAGCGATAAAACCGGTCCGAAAGCGCGCGGCGCGGTCTTGACGTAGCGATGTGGTATCCATAACAGGACGACCTTTCCCATAGAACATGCATATGCATCTAAGTATATACTATCTCATGCCGTTACACGTTTCTTCATGGAGGAATTTACTTCGCTCCTCCCATCCACCATCCTCCGTATCGCGTAGGGGGCACGCGTGACTTGTGCCTCATCCTCAAATAGAGTATCATCAAAGGTATCAAACGAGCCACCCCTACAGGTCGGAGGAAAATTCATGCCATCTGGGAGCCACATCTATGTCTGAAGCGCGTGTGACTGGAGGAGCCGCTGCACACCCGATTGAACCCGATACGCTTCCCCCGGTCGTAGGAGTCGATCTGGGCGGAACGCAACTGCGCGTAGCAGTCATGCGCGGCGCGACGCTGCTTTCGCGGGTCGGACTGCTCACGGGAGAAGATCCCACACCCGAACGGATTATGTCGCGCATCTATGACGCCATTCACCAGGCGGTCAGCGAGGCCGGGACGACGCTCGCCCAGATTGCGGGCATCGGTCTGGGCGCGCCGGGTCCGCTGGACCACCATACCGGCGTCATCTATTCGCCGCCCAACCTGCCCGGATGGACACGCGTGCCAGTGCGCGCTATGCTGCTGGAACATTTCAAAACGCGCGTTTTTGTCGAAAACGACGCCCATTGCGCGGCTTTAGGCGAACATATGTTTGGAGCAGGGCGGGGCGCGAAGAATATGGTCTACATGACGATCAGCACAGGTATCGGTGGGGGCGTCATCCTCAATGACAAGATCCTGGAGGGCGCGAGCGGGACAGCAGGGGAGCTAGGACATATAACCGTCGATTGGCATGGCGAGCGCTGCAACTGCGGCAATATTGGCTGCCTGGAACGTATCGCCTCCGGCACGGCCATCGCGCGGCGCGCGAACGAGGCCATCGTCGCCGGGCACGGGGACGAATTGCTGGCCTTCGCGCGCTCCTTGCACACCGAAGCCACGCGGCAGCTCGCCCTCATCACCGGCGATCACACCGCGCAGGAGGATATACACGTCGTCACCGCGCGCACCGTGAGCGAGGCAGCCAGGGCCGGCATTCCGCTGGCGCGCGAGATCATCGCCAGGGCGGCGGAAGGATTGGGCGTGGGACTGGTCAATATCATTCACATCTTCAACCCCGAGGTGATTATCCTGGGCGGCGGTGTCACGCAGATGGGCGCGCAGCTCCTCGATCCCGCCCTGCATATTGTTCACGAGCGTGCCATGAAGGTGCCACGTGACGCTGTGCATATTGCCCTGGCGGAACTCGGAGCTAATGTTGGACTCGTCGGCGCGGGGGCCTTGATCTATTATCAGGCATAGAGACAGATGGCAGCGAACAAAGAACGGCTAGATAGCGCGCTGGTCAGGCGCGGACTGGCTCCGAGCCGCGAACGGGCGCAGGCGCTCGTCATGGCGGGCCAGATCTATATACGGACATCTGCTGGAGAGCGCCGGATGGAAAAACCTGGCATGCTCGTGCCGCACGACGCCGACCTGTACGTCGCCGGGCCAACGCCCGAACTGAAGTACGCC
>JBDTHH010000573.1:0-15304 GCA_039937055.1 Ktedonobacteraceae bacterium
TGACAGGACGGCGAGGCAAGCCACGCGCTACGGACACGGGCGGTCTATCTCGGCTAGCCACGCACGGTGGGGCCACCGGCGACGTAGATGATCTGGCCGCTGACAAAGCTGGATTCCTCGGAACTCAGGAAGCAGATCACGTTGGCGACATCGCGGGGCTGGCCGACGCGGCGAACCGGGATGCGCTTGGAGGCTTCGGCGATCACGGCATCCGGGTCCAGACCCTGGCGGCGCGCCGTCGAACGTGTCATCTCGGTATCGATGAAGCCAGGCGCGACCGCGTTGGCGGTGATGCCGAAGGGGCCAAGCTCAAGAGCCAGCGTGCGCGTGAGGCCCTGTAAGCCAGCCTTGGCGGTAGAGTAGTTAGCCTGCCCACGATTGCCGAGCGCGGAGGTCGAGGAGAGCGAGACGATGCGCCCGTAGCGCTGCTGCACCATGTGCTTCTGGGCGGCACGGCTGCACAGGAAAGCTCCCCTGAGATGGACACCCATCACGGTATCCCAGTCGTCGTCCGACATCTTGAACAGCAGGTTATCGCGCAGCACGCCGGCATTGTTCACTAAAATATCCAGCCGCCCAAAGTGGCTGGCCGCTTTGTCCACGGCGTCCTGCACATTTGCACTATCCGCCACGTTACAGGAGAGCGCCAGCCCCTCCGAGCCAATCTTAGCCAGTTCGGCCGCTACCTGCTGGCAGCCCTCGGTATCAATATCGGCCAGCGCCACGCGCGCGCCCTCTTCCGCCAGCCGCAGCGCCGTGGCGGCCCCGATACCGCGTCCCGCTCCAGTGACAAAGGCTACTCGTCCATCAAGTCGTCCCATGCATAGCTCCTTTTTGTGTTACTAATGGGTATGGAACATGTTTTGTACTTGAGTATATCACATCAAAAGTGTGCCAGTTGCGCATAAATGGGCGATCTGGTTCGCGGAGGTGGATGCGGATGAGAGGTAGGGGCGCCGTTTACAAGCCCGCCTAGCAGACAGATACGCGTGTGAGGCCTCGCGGGCTTGTAAACGGCGCCCCTACCTCTCATCCGCCATGTCGCGCCGCCTCCATGCAGGTCACGCCCTGCGGCCCGACGAGGGCGCTGTGTTGTATGCCCGCCGGCAGGATCAGGCAGTCGCCGGGGGCAAGATCGATGTCTTTGCCGGGGGCACCGGCATCATCAGGGAGCACGAAACGGATGCTACCGCGCACGCAATACAGAACTTTTTCATAGGTGTGACTATGGGCCGCGTAGGTGTATCCCGGCCCGTTAGACCAGGTGTAGGGTGAGAGCCCCTGCTCCTGCATACGTTTGCGCAATGCCTGTTCTTGAGGCAGCTCCGCCTCTTGCCAGGGAATAACTTGCAATATCTTCCGCTCCTTGCTTATCGCCAGCAGATAAAATCACGCTTATTCCGCTATTATCGCACTGATCGTACATCCTTGCCCCGGTCAAAGCGAGTGGGCGTAGATCGCTGTAGCAGCGAGATACACCATCAGCAAGCTGAGGGCAGCGAAGATGAAGAAGGCGATGACAGCTATCTCCAGACGCGCCCTCATGAAATGATGCGTCGGTGCCTTCATTGGGGGGGTCTCCTTTCCCGGTTGCAGGCCATCAAACAGCAGAGAGGCGAGGACTTCTGGCAGCTCTTCCCAACGAAACTAGAATGACACCGGCAGTACCTCTAATCCACGAAGGAGGAACGTGCCACGCCAACGAAGTTGATCTGATGCACTACTCAGACGCAAATTGGGCATTCGCTGGATCAGCGTGCTTATGGCGATTTGCCCTTCTAGCCGGGCCAGTGAAGCACCAAGACAAAAATGCACACCGTGGCCGAATGCCAAATGTTTGTTGTTCTTGCGGGTTATGTCCAGTGCATCAGGATTATCAAAATAGTTTGCGTCACGATTTGCTGACCCTATCACTGCCATGACCAGTTCACCGCGTGGAATGGTTGTTTCCGCAATCGTGAGATCTTCACGAGCATAGCGTTCGGTTGCCATTTCAAGGGGACATACAAAGCGCAGCAGTTCTTCAATCGCCGTCTTGATGAGTGCTGGCTCACTACGCAGCTTTGCCAACTGGTCGGGATGTTCCAACAACGCGAGCGTGCCGCTGCCAATCAGGTTCACGGTTGTTTCGTGACCCGCGATCAGCAGGAGAAAGATCATTGCCAGAATTTCATCGTCACTCAGTTGATCACTCCCTTCTTTGGCCTGAACCAGTGCTGTGACGAGATCGTCTTTTGGATGTGCATGTCGTTCCTTGACGAGTTTCTTTAAGTAGCCCATAAAGCGCATGATGGTGGGAATGAGCACAAAGTAATTCATGTTGGTTCCCGCTGAAACCACTGTCTTGCTCCAACGATGAAACGTATGATTGTCTTGGGCAGGCACCCCCAAAATGCGCCCAATCATGGTGAGCGGCAGTGGCAGTGCGAAATCAGCAATTAAGTCCATGCCGCCGTTGGGCTCTGCTTTATCCAGTAATTCATTGGTCAACGCCTGTATCTGGTCGCGCATCTGCTCGATCAGGCGTGGCGTGAATGCTTTGTGGACGAGTGCTCTCAGTCGTGTATGGTCTGGACTATCCAGGTCAAGCATAGTGTGCTCAAGCGGCTTGAACATGGGCGGTATCCAGGGCAACTTTTTCAATTGCTCAGGTGTCATAGCATGGCGGCGGTCCTTTACAAAACGTTCGTCTTTCAAGACATTGAGTACATCGTCATAGCGTGTAATAAGCCAGGCGCGCTGCTTGGAGATACTATGCGGTAGCGTTACCGGGAAAACAGGTGCTTCGGCGCGTAATTGTGCGTAAAACGGAAACGGATTTGCTTTGAACGTTGGCTCGGTAACGTCAACTTGCTTCTTCGTCATGATTGATCACTCCCTCGTCCGTCCAAAATCAGAGCAGTAAGAACCATTCATCATGTCAAAGTACATTCTGTTCCTTTCTTAAGAGAGATGCCACGCATGCGTGCGCCGATGGCGAGATCCTTCAGAGGCTCTCTTGTTTTGCTCTATAGCAATTGAATGATCTATCATCATAATGAATGTATATTCATTATGATGATAGATCATTCAAGAAGATTTGTCAAGCCTGGAGGATGAGATAGGGATTCACCAACGATAGGAACTCTCTATGTGAATTTCGACCGATGCTCTAGCCCTCTCGTTGGCCTGTGCGGGCGGCAAGCCATCGCCCCTACGCGAATCGGGGAGGTGATAAGCCTCCCTTGCTGTATGGACCTTTGAAGAGGTAAAATAGGGGTTAACCCATGAATGCACGGTCGTCAGCTCGGAAAGGAGACATATCTGCCGATGAGCACGACGCAGATCGTAGCCACCCTTTTTCAATTGCAGCAACTTGACCTCGAATTGGAGCGTCTCACGTCCGAACAACAGACCCTGACCACCTCGCTCCAGGGTGATAGCGCGCTGCAGAAGCTCCGCAAGGAGCACACAATAGCCCAGCAACAACTACGCTCTGGCCTACAAGCACAGCAGGAGGCGGAATGGGCCCTGGAGGACCTGAACCGCCGCATTACAACGCAGGAGCAGCGTCTATACAGCGGGACCGGAACCAATTCCAAAGAGATCTATGCGCTGCAGCAGGAGGTCGAGCACCTGCGCGCCCAGCAGAGCCATCAGGAAGAGATGGTGCTGGAGATCATGGATGCCGCCGATGCGCTTCAAGAGATGGTTCAGCGCAAGGAGGAGGCCTTGCGCCAGGCGGAGGAGGACTGGACGCGGGAGAGCGCCGCTCAACTCACGCGTCGCGATCAACTGGAGGCGCGCGGCCAGGAAGTCCAGGCGAGACGAACGAAGCTGGCCGAGACCGTGGATGCCAGCCTGCTGAAGCGCTATGACGCCCTGCGCCGTGTCAAGCAGGGCCGCGCCATCTCCAAAGTAGAACAAAACCTGTGCCAGTGGTGCCGTATGCAGCTCACGCCCAGCGAACTGCAACATCTACGCGCCGCCAGGGAGTTACAAACGTGTAGCAATTGCGGGCGCATTTTGTATTATGAGCGCTAAGGTGAGATGGTTAGGATATATCATCTCCCTTCTATAGCCTGAAACTTGTTCTCTTTGCGATCCCAGCTTATGATAAGCCCGGTTCCGAGCGTGCCCATGCTCAAAGCGACGTTGAGTGCATAGACGATCTCCGCACCGACCTCGACTTCCGCGCCGGCCCCCTTGTATTGCTCTTGCTGGAAAAGCTCTTCAAGCTTTCTATGTAAATAAGAAACAACCCCTATATGGACGGTAATGTCTGGGATGGCAAGCGTGCTCGCCGGTAGGATCGGTTGCCCAGGGGAGGCGAGGAGGGGATCAATGAGGTACTGGCCTCGCAGGTCCTGGGATAGTTTTCTGGCCAGCGCCTGGGCCTGCTTTAAAGAGGTATTCTTGAGCAGAATATACAATCTGCCACCTAAAATGCGGTAGAGCTTGTAGTCAGCGCCTGTAAAGGCCGTGAGTTGCGCTAGCGCCCTCTGGCTGATAGCCCGGTAGAGATTCCTCATGACGTGGTCTCCATAGCGGATAGCCAGGTGCCCCTGGTGATCTACATCGATAGCCACAAAAGAGAGCGCCTCGGTCTCCTCATCGCTATTGCTGCGGTTACTCAGTTCGCGTGAGGAGCCAGGTTGCAGGTCTGCTCTTGTGCTTTCTACGCCGGGTCGCGCCTTCACTTCGAGAAGCACCTCTTCGAGGGTACTGCGAAAATCGTTTTCCGAGGCAAAGTCCGCGAAGAATGCATCGCCAATGCTCGGGTGCCTGATCAGGCTCTCCAGGTGTTCACCGACGCGCATGCGCGTCTGATAGGTGAGCAGAACTTCTTCTATAATCCGGCCTATGCTTCTTAGAACGCGTTCGTCTTCTACGCAGAAGGCATCTGCTTCATCAGCCACGATGTAGAGCACCGCCACCGGTTGGCCATGTTCCGCGCCGACCGGCATAGCGAGCGCTGAACCAATTGGTTCCTCTACCTCCCGGTCTCCAATAGTGGCGTTTTTCGCCGAGACATGGCGCAGGTAGACGCTCTGACCGCTCTGAAATGCGCGAATGCTGAGGCTCAAGAAAGGGTCACCCGGAGAGACGCTGGTTTCCCCGACCTTATGGGGAGAATTCCTGCTCTGAGCACGCACAACGAGGCTCCTCTGTTGCAGGGACAGGTATGTCATCGTGGGGAGCATGACGCAGCAGAAGCGCCAGCGGTCCTTGCCTGTCTGCGTCTGACCGCCCAGGCGGATAATGCTATTCGCCAGTTCGGGGAGGATGGGGTCGGTGCGGCTGGTCCCGCTGCTGAAGTCGGCTACCGATTGCACCCAATCGCGGGGACCCACCTCAAACGTGGGGTACCATTCGCGCTCGCTTTCATAGAGGAGTGCCAGGAGACGTTGGAGCGCCTGTACAACGTCCGCGTTGAGCGTGAGGGTGATATCGCGCTTGTCTATAATAATGAGCGTCCTGTCTTTGGGAGGCGCGCCTTCTGGTCTGTTCTCCTGCATCTCCTGTAAAGCCAACACCTGATAGTAGTTAGGGGAGCCGAGCGAAGGCGCTCTGGTGAGAAATGTATACGCGCTGCGACTTCTCCCCAGCCAGCCAACCAGGGACTCGCCAACCTGTGGCAGCGTATCGGTGGACAGCGCTGCGGCGCCAGTCTTTTTGCGCAGGGGGAGGACCAGCCCCACATTTCTATTCGGAGGGGCCTGCTCGCTCAAAATCAGGAGCGCTATGCGTAAGACCTGGGAGACGAAGAAGCGCCAAAAAAGTTGTTTATACTGGTTTTCAGCACGGTCATCGATCCCTGGCTCTGGCTGCGTTGCCTCAGTTCTATACTCGTAGCCTGCTGCGACAGCGCTCTCTTGCACGCTGTTGGCGGAACGCTGCTGCGCATAGGCTTGAGCGCCGGAACGCCCTATGACATCGATATGCGCGGAGATCTCTCCAATAGAGTAGCCGCTGTTCAGCAGGTCGCTAATAATGGCAAGCTTGTCAAGTTCAGCGATCGTATAGCGCCGGTGACCAGGTTTGCCTTCGCGCATGGAGCGGGAGGGACTCAGCAAGCCGCGCGTCTCCCAATCTCTGAGCTGGTTCTCAGTAAAACCGAAGAGCTGCGCGGCATGGCTCGTTGTGACCGTAGCTTCCAGGCGACTCCGCTGTATCTTCTGTAGGATACGTTGTTGACTCTCCTCGCTTTGGAGGTATTCCTCGATCGAGGAAAAGTGCTGATTGTCCATCTATCCTCCTGCGTGATCGACGCACGCTGGCTTTCCAGACCTATCCCTATATTACCATAGTGGCTCTGCCTGCCGTCCAGGAAACCAGGTTTTCCTAACTATGCTCCGGGTGTTGCTTGCATAATTCTCATAAAGAAGCGAATAGCCGGACGCGCTTTTCACTAATTATAAGAGTTTTTTTCTAAAAATCAAGAGATGACATTAGAAATTATCATGTTACTCATATTTTCTCATTTTTGGTAGCGATAAAGCTTGACAAAAGTTGTATTAGCTGAGTAATATTAAGATGCGCGAAGTGAAATTGTGCATTTTATGATTCATCCCATCTCATAAATTGGAGCCAGGGGCACCCATACGGTCTACGGTGGAAGTAGTGCCTCTTCTTGTTTTTAGAGAAGGAGCAGAAGATGTCACACAGCCGTGGACATGGGCGCTGCGCGGTCATACTTACAGCCCTGCAAGTCGAGTATCAAGCGGTTCGTACCCACCTGGTTGATCTGTGCGAAAAAATTCATCCTCTGGGCACAGTGTATGAGCAGGGCCAATTTAGCGGTGAGAGCTACGTATGGGATGTCGGGCTAGTCGAGATTGGCGCCGGCAATATTTTCGCCGCCTTTGAGGTCGAACGAGCAATCAGCTATTTTAAGCCGGTGCTGGTGCTCTTTGTAGGCATAGCCGGAGGTCTGAGGGACGTGCAACTGGGCGATATCGTGGCGGCGACGAAAGTCTACGGCTATGAATCTGGCAAAGTGAAGAAGATCTTTCAAACGCGTCCGCATATCGGCCAATCGACGTACCGCATGGAACAGCGAGCGCGGGCCGAGGCCAGAAAGCAGGACTGGCTCCAGCGACTCAAGGAAGCTCCGCCTCTGCCGCCGCGCGTGTTTGTGGCGCCCATTGCGGCGGGTGAAAAAGTCATGGCGGATACCAATGCTGCCATTGTGCGGTCTTTAAAGGCCAACTACACCGACGCGCTGGCGGTCGAGATGGAGAGCATCGGCTTTCTGCTGGCGGTCCATGCCAATCAGCGGGTAGAGGCGCTGATCATTCGCGGCATTTCCGATCTCATCGATAACAAGAGCGAGGCAGATGCCGCCAATTTTCAAGAGGTAGCCGCGCGCCATGCCAGCGCTTTCGCCTTTCAGATACTCGCGAAACTGGATGACACCGCGTTGCAACAATCTGAGTTGAGTGTTGACACCCCCCAGCATCCCCTGGCGATAGAGATCGCTGCCGCGCACGCGCTTACGCCTTTTCATAATCTCCCCCAGCCTGATTATACACGCTTTATCGGTCGCTGCGAAGAACTCGCATGGCTGCACCAGCGCCTCACGGCGGATCACCAGGCGCGGGCGATGGTGATCACCGGGCTTGGTGGCATCGGCAAAAGCGCCCTGGCCCTGGCAATTGCTCACGAGTACCGCCAACGGTACGATGAACTGCTCCCAGCGGAGCGCTTTGACGCGATCATCTGGATCTCGGCGCAAGAAGAGGTGCTCACGATTCAGGGACGCGAGAAATCGTCACTTGCTCCCTTGAGATTTCGCACGCTCGAAGATATGTATCGAACCATCGCCCAGACATTGGCACGAGAGGATATCACGCGGGCCGCGTTTGATGACCAGCATTATCTCGTGGAGAAGGTGCTGCGCGCGCAGCGCACGCTGATCATTGTCGATAGCCTGGAGACGATCACCGATGAGAGGGTGAAGACCTTTTTGCGCACCTTGCCGGCGCCCACAAAGTGCATCGTGACCTCGCGCGAGTGGCTGGAGGTGGCGGACCACCTGAAGCTAACGGGACTCTCCGCCGAGGAAACGCAGATGCTGATCGACGAGGAGGCCAGGGTGCGCGATGTGAAACTCTCGCCAGAACAGCAGCAACTCTTGTTCCGCTGTACAGGCGGACTGCCGCTGCCAATTAAGCTCAGTGTCGCCCGCCTGGCCAGTGAAGAGACGTTTGAGCAGGTGTTGCGCTGGCTGGGCAATGCCTCTGGCGATCTGCCTGTGTACTGCGTTCAGGGACAGGTGGCCATGGCTCGCACGTATGATCCTCGCACCTGGGACCTCCTACTGGCCTGCTCGCTCTTCGATCAGGAGGCCGGGGTATCGCGCGAGGCTCTGGGGGCAGTCACCCGCCTCGCACCTTACGAGCGTGATGATGGTCTGACGTTCTTGCAGCGTCTTTCGTTGCTCAATCGAACCAGGGATGATCGCCTGCATATGTTACCCATGGTTCAGGGCTATATGAGTTCCGAACTGGTGAAGGCAGAGAATGGCGATGCCCTGACCGGCGCCTGGCTCCAGTGGCTCTTGCAATTCACGCGCCAGCATGGTGATAGGCTCGATCTGCATATTGACCGGGTGCAGACATTCTCGGCGGAGTACGCGACGCTCTTGAGCGCTATTCGCTGGTACCATACCCATGCATGCTGGGAACCTTTGTTGTGCCTGGCCGAGGGCGCGTGGTTTTATCCGTATCTTATCGGTTTGTTAGGAGAGGCGCGCGACATTCTGGAGGCGGCCATAGAGGCGGCACAGGTTCTGAGAGATGAACGGCGCGAAGGGCAATTTCTCCGCAGGCTCGCGCTCACATTCTGGGTACAGGGGGAGTATAAGCAAGCGTGGAGCAGGGGCCTTCAGAGAGCCGAAGAAATCGCGCGCGCGCATGGTGATAGGCGAGAACTGGCGCGTGTCTACCATACACATGCCGACATTCTGGCCCAGCGAGGCTGTATACAGGAGGGAGAACACCTGGCCGAGGCCATGTTGAAGATAGGCCAGGATACCGATTACGTGAAGTTGAAGGCCCTGGCCGTCTATCGACTCTCTGAGTGTGCTTCTCGGAAGCGGCAATTTGGGAGGGCACTTGAGTTACTCGATCAAGGAGAGAACTGGTGTAAAGAAGCCGGCTGGTTGCGCTGCCTGGCCTGGAATAAGTACCTGCGCGGGGTGACATTGATTCAGCAGAAGAACATGCACGCGGCCGAGCCATTTCTCAGGCAAAGCCTGGAGATGGCCACATCATGGCGCGAGCGTGAACTGATGGCCAATAACGCCTATGCTCTGGCCCAGGTGTATGTCGGGACAGGTCACATACAGCTTGCGCAAGGGATGACGGTACAGGCGATCGATCTTTATGAGCGTCTTGGCGCGACAAAGAAGATGGTGGCTATGGAGGCACTGCTGCTACCGCGATTGTAGCATTCTTCACCTTGACTATCTACGCATTTTTCCTTTATACTCTACAGCAGATAACCAGACTACTAGAAAGGTAACTGCCGCATGCAAGTTCTCTCCGTAATGAGCGTGGTGAACTGCTAAGCTACTTCCGGTGTAACTACTATATGTAGCTAACCAGCCTGACCTGTTTACAGGATAGGCCTGCCTGTCTTGGCAAAGAAGACGGCCATCGCGATACGACCATGAACTGACGCTCTTCCCTCTGGAAGAACGCTGGTTGTGCTTGTCGTCGCTATCCCCTCCCAGCAGTCCTCCACGCTCCCTTCATTGATTACCACAATTATTGGTTTCGTCATGCCATGAATCTCTATCATAAGGCCGCGCTTTGCTGTGTCCGGCCACCAAATGAACGCGAGTACAGAACGCCGCATGCGAGCAATCGCATCCCGACGATAAATGGCATCTACTAACACACAACTGCAAACGAAAGCTAGAAAAGGAACACTTTATGTGTAAACAAGCGATACATATGGTTCTCCCGCCCGAGCGGGTTGTCTCCTTTCCGCTGGTCGTTGCCAGCGATGCAGGATTGATTACACCACGAGCATATAACGCATTGAAGAAAGGGAAGAGGATTTCCATTGCTTCGCGAGAAATATATGTGTGCGGACGACAAGGAGCAGGATCTTTCGAGTATTGCACGCAAAGGGCGTCACCGCAGGCGCTCTTCTGATGAGGTATTCAAGTGCCGCCACTGCCGGCGTTTCATTGGCCCACTCCCATGTGGGGGACAACATCGCAACCACTGTCCCTTTTGCTTGTATTCGAGGCACGTAGATGAGCGTTCGGGGGACAGGCAGAGTTCCTGCGGCTCCAGAATGCAACCTATCGGCAGCTTCCAGCGTCCCAACGGGGAGCATGTGCTGGTTCACCGCTGCCTGGGCTGCGATTTTGAGCGCTTCAACCGGATCGCGGCGGATGACGACTTCGATCTTGTGCTGTCGCTGCCAGTGCTACCACCGCGCCCGAAAGATGGGATGAAGGTTGGCCGGACCTGACATGTACGGATAGATGAAGGTAGGGGCGCAGTTGACAGGCGAGCTTGTCAACTGCGCCCCTACCTTCATCGCGCCTTCTTCTCGAAGGCACCTATTTCAACAAAGCGGGTCCCTATTAAATTGCGCGCCCACCGGTCACTTCAAGCACATGGCCTGACACGTAGTTGGCGAGGGGTGAGGCCAGGAAGAGCATGGGGCCGGCGGCCTCTTCGGGGGTGCCGGGTCGGCCCAGGGGGATGAGCATGGGAGCCATCTGGCGCATCTGGTCGGGGACCCCCAGGGCGATCTCCTCGCCGTCGCGCTGCACCTTCTCGGCGCTCTCCTTGGCGGCGGTCAGGCGCGTCTCGATGAAGCCGTAACAGACGCAGTTCACCTGCACATTGTAGCGGCCCCACTCTTTGGCCAGCGTCTTCGTCAGCCCGGTAATGCCCGCCTTGGCCGTCGAGTAGTTCGCCTGGCCGGCGTTGCCGTAGACACCGGAGACCGAGGAGACATTGACGACCTTGCGGGGATTGGCGTGTCCCTGCGCGGCCTGCTCGCGCTTGGCGGCCTCGCGGATGTAGCTCGCCGCCTCGCGCAGGATACGGAAAGGCGCGGTAGTATGCACATCGAGCATGGCGTACCACTGCTTATCGGTCATGTTCTGGATGACGCCATCCCAGGTGTAGCCCGCGTTATTCACAATAATGTCGATGCCCCCGAAGGCGTCGAGTGTGGCCTTGATGAGCTGCGCGGGGAAGGCCGCGTCGGTTACATCGCCGGCGACCACGATGGCCTTGCCGCCGGCCTGGCGAATGGCTCCGGCCGTCTCTTCCGCCGGGTTGGGGTCGAGGTCGCTGACCACTACCGAGGCCCCTTGCTCCGCGAACAGGCGCGCGGCCGCCGAGCCGATGCCGCGTCCAGATCCGGTGATGATGGCGACCTTGTTATCGAGTAAGCCCATGGGTGATTCCTCCATCTAGGCGCGTTTTGGCAGGGTCGCCACAAAGGTGCCTACTGTCTTCACATCGCCATTTTGATCGGCGGCCTGGACCTTGCCGGCGATGCGCGCCTCGCCGTCGGCCTCGTACTTCTCGGTGATCGTGCCGGTGCAGGTGATCACGTCGTCCAGGTGGGTCATGCCCTTGAAGCGCACGCCAAATTTGCGTAGCGCCGTAGGTCCCACATAGTCGCTCAACAACTGCCCCAGGAAGCCCATAATCAGCATACCGTGGGCGATGATGCCGCCGGTGCCGATCATCTCGCCGATCCTGGCGTCTGTGTGCAGCGGGTTAAAGTCGCCCGAAGCGCCGGCGTAGCGCACCAGTTGCAGGTGTGTCACCGGGGACTTCACGAGCTTAGGAAGAGCATCGCCAACCTGCACATCGTCGTAGTACAGTCTGGTTGGCGCTTGCGCATTGGTCGTCATGATTTTCCTCTCTCCTTGCCTGCTTGCGCACAGGCTTAGCCGCGTACAATAACCACTTCGCGCGCGTTCAGCACAGGTTGGCTATGCTGATTGGTATAGTGGATTTCCAGCGTCAGGATGTCCATGTAGGAGCCATCCTTGCCCTGGCGCGATTTGCCGTCGGCCACCCTGGCGACGCCGGTGAGCACGTCGCCGGGATAGACGGGCGCGAGGTACTCGTATTCCTCCTCGCCGTGCAGGATGCGCATCACATCAATGCCCACCCCGACGAGGTGCTTCCCCATCTGCGTGTTGCCCCAGAAGGAGTACATCGTCGGCGCGGTCAGCAGCACCGGCACATCGGGGTAGCCCACTGCCTGGGCTGCCTCGCGACTGTGGTAGATGGGATTGTCGTCGCCGAGCGCGGTAGCCAGTTCGTGGATCTTGCCGCGCTCGACCTCATAGGTGAAGGGGGGAAAGCTCTGACCAATCTTGCTCTGGTCAAACATGCGGTTCTCCTTTGTTACAAGGGAAGTCTACACATCGCTAAATAGTACAGATAGTATCTGGCGTGGACGCGGCAAATGTCAAGGGACCAGCCGGTCCCTTGCCCTCTCGTCTCAACTCCTTTATACTCAAGAAAAATGTACCAGATACCGCACAAAACACAGCATGCGGAGGTTTTCTTGAGTCAAATGTCCCTTCTCAAACAAGGACTCTTGCTTGAATATGTGACGCTTGGTTGGAATGTCGTTGGCGTTGTCATCGTGATCATAGCAGCGTACACTGCTCATTCCGTTGCCCTGGCAGGCTTTGGACTCGACTCGCTCATCGAGATTTTTGCCTCGGTCGTGGTCGTGTGGCAACTCACCGGGGTGAATCAGCAGCGCGAGCGCCTGGCGCTTCGTCTCATTGGGATCGCGTTCATCGCTCTCGTGATCTACATTCTTACCCAACTGGCCTACATTCTCCTGACGGGAACCCACGCAACGACATCAGTCGGAGGCAGCGCCTGGATCGCTGCCACCTTCATTGTCATGCTGTTGCTTGCTTCAGGCAAACGTGTCACAGGGCAACGATTGCAGAATGAGGTCTTGCTCACCGAAGGACGCGTGACCCTGGTCGATGCTTATCTTGCAGGAGCAGTCCTGATAGGACTTATCCTCAACGCTTTTTTCGGCTGGTGGTGGGCCGATCCCTTAGCATCTCTGGTGATTGTCTATTATGGGATCAGAGAAGCGATACATGCGCTACGTGAGAGTGCGACAGATAGCAATTCATAATCCCTCTCCGCTTTTCAGACAGCATCTTCTTCTGCCATTGCTTCTCTCTCGCTGGAAGCTTCGTCCGAGATGGCTCTGGTATGTTTGGGGAGAAACCACGTTTGGGCAATAAAGGTGGGTATAACTGCTGAGCCAATCACGACGCTGACCAGAATCGTATACTGCGCCTGGTTGATAATGCCATGTGTCAGCCCATAGAGCGCGGAGATGCTGCCGAAGGTGAGCCCGGTTGACATGAGCATGGTCGTATAGTTTCCCTCGCGTCTTGACATCTGAAACGCACGCGTCACTGGCCACACGCCGACGAACTTGGTCAGCATTTTGACTCCGAGCAAGGCGATCACCAGCAAGAAGCCAGCGAGCAAGGCTGGCAGCGAAACTAACGTACCCGCTTTAATGAAGAAAAATGGCGTCAGTAGCGCGAAGGCGATAGTGCGCATGCGATAAATCAGTACCTTGTCATGGCTGAAAACACCAGCAATCACCAGGCCCACGAGGTAGGCAGGCAGAACCGCCTCGCTGTTGGCCAGCGTGGCCATGCCTCCCAGGAAGAAGAGGACCAGGAACAGGAACTTGACCTCCAGTTCACTGACGCGTCCGCCAAATCTGGCGATCACCCAGCGGGTCATAACGTGCAGCTTCCAGAGAACGACGATGAGGACAGCAATAAAGACAGCCAACCAGATGGTGAAGCTGGCGAAGAGGATGCCCAGCGCAATCACGGTCCCCAGATCGTTAACAAAGCACGCGGCAAGAATCAGTTTCCCCAGTTCCGTCTGGTTGAGACCAGTTTCCACCATCACGGAATAGACGACTGCGACCGACGTGGTGGAGAGAGCAATCCCGGCAATCTCGGCGGCATGCACATTCCAATGCGTCACAAAGAGTGTGAAGGCGAATGCTCCCAGGAACGGGAGGAGGAAGCCAATGCCACCCAGGGCCAGGCTGGGCCTCAGATGTTTGCGAAGGGAGTCGGGGTCGATCTCAGCTCCCGCCAGGAATGTCAAGAGCACAGAACCAAAACTGGCCAGGAAATCGATCCAGGGGGTAGTGCTCAGGTGGAGGAAGTTCCCTCCAAGGACACCAAGACAGATCTCGATCAAAGCAACAGAAATCCCGACGCGAATGGAAATCAGGCTTGCAAGCAGGGCTATCGTCATCCAGACGGCAGCGATCAACCAGATGTTCTCCAATGTCTCCTCCTCTGGCGTGTACAGATTGCCCAGGCGGGAAAGAGAACCGAAGAGACAAAAACGCTCCTGATTCCGCACCCAGGCGTCATCAGGAGCTATTAGCAAGCTTGCAGTTTAGTCAAAACCACGCTTCGACAAGGTGAGCTCCATCACCCTTTATTGCTCTACAGGTACTATACCATAGAAAATACGACCCTGGCTAGTCTCTACATTCCCTTGATAAAGATATACGATATACTGGCACTATCTTGTATCGCTCCTTCGAAGGCAAGAGGGAGAAGAACGATGCTATCATACATAAGAAAGGGATCATTATGAATCGTCAATCACATGAGAGAGGCTGAAGAGATGGCTCGACGCAAGCCAGAAAACCGGGTTGCCAGGCATCGCCCTCTGCCCTCGCAGCCACGCTACCTGCTGGTGGCCTGGCTTCTCCTCCTGCTTCTGGGGCTGTTCTTTGTCTTTGCATCGCTCTCCGACCTCGTGGCAGATGCCAGGACGGGTCTCCCCTCTGACCACTTAGAGGCATTCCATACGCTTGCAGGCATAACCTGGGCCAGCGCGCAGCATTCATCACCTACGATCACGCACTACATTACCCTGTTAGAGGTGACGTATGCTGTGCATGAATTGGTCTTCGGCCTCCTCTTTCTCCTCATTGTGGCGATCTCGTTCCGGCACCGCGCGCGCTGGGCCTGGTGGGCCTGCTGGATCCCCATGCTCGCGAACCTCACCTACTCGCTGGCTATCGCTCACTACAGCACGACTACTCTAATCTACAGCCTGATTGCTGATGTGGCTTTACCCGTATTGTTGCTGCTGCACATACCCGCTTTCTTCAGCAGGCCAACACAGCTCCCACCCGCGTAGGGAGCCGGCTTGCCGCATCCCACAGACATGAAGGGAAGGGTGAAGGGAAGGCCGGTCGTCGTTCCGTAGCGCGTGGCTTGCCTCGCCGTCCCCCTGGTGAC
>JBDTHH010000574.1:0-4223 GCA_039937055.1 Ktedonobacteraceae bacterium
GACCACTCTGCGACTGCGAGGCTCGGTCTCTGCCTTCGCCTGGTCTGCCACGACGCCACACCAGTTGATCGTGGCCCTGAGCGATGGGCAGCCGGGCATCTACCTGGTGAATACGCAGCGCGGTAGCCTGATGCAGATCGATAAACAGGGAACGAGCGGCTCCATTCTCTGGACAGAGATTCCCTAAACCACAGCCAGGACAAAGCAGAGGGCGGGCACTGAAAGGTTCTTTCAGTGCCCGCCCTCTGCTTTGTCTTCTTTTGCTTTATCTTCGTTTCAATACATTTCAATACATATAGAAATACAGATGTTTACAGCAATTTCACAAGAAAAGGGCACATTTTAGTGGTATATCTTTTACAAAAGCAGTACAATGTATGATGGTTGGGCGGAGATGGTTTTTTGGGGGAGCTGGGGTGTACGTGTTCGGAAGGAATAAGCATGTCAATAGCACAGACTATCTTTAGAAAATATCTGAGTATGCAGCAAGCAAGCGTAAGACAGCTTCCTCTGGGAAAACAATCCCGGGCCCTGGTCACGACAGAAGAGAAAGCCCCGGTAAACAGAGTGGCTCACCAGGGTGCGCGTATGCTATTTCGCGCGCGTGACAGCGCGATCGAGCCAGAGGTCATCAGGCGCATGGAGCGGCGGGATCGCGTAATATTCCTGTTGCTAGATGGGAAGCGTACTATCAGCGATGTGGCGCGTCTAGTGCATCGCAGCGAGCTAGATGTGGCATATACTATCGCATGCTTGCTGAGAACCGGGTATGTTGAGCGCCTGGGTGAACCAACGGGCCTATGGTAAAGGCAATGGGGATAACGCCCATCGTGAACGAATTTTTGGCATGTAACAAAATTGCTGCCAAAAAGTGATAACTATTAGCCCTCTTATACGTTATAATACATAGGCCTGGGATGGAAGGCGGGATGTCCGTGAGCAAGCAGATCCACCTCGACGAGCAGCTTGTAGCGTACATCTGAGATCGTGCAACCTTTTCCCCATGGGGTTCGCACGCGCACCTCCCGGAGCTTCGCGGTGCTCTGTGCATACGCGTGGTAGGGGGAGGACGAGCTGGCACCCCGTCCTCCCCTTACTTTTATCTCGCTAAAAGGTTTTCCATGCGGCTCACTGTGCGGTCACTGGGAGGAAAATTAATAGTTGGAGCAGCAGTCACGCTTGTCCTGTGCATGCTGCTATTCTCGGCCTTTTCGCTGGCCCTGCTAAAATATCTTTCTGAGCATGATGCCAAGAGAGACGCTTCCACACACCTTACATCTATCAAGCTGGCGTACCAGGCCCACAATACCACGCTTACACAGGAGTTAACCACCGTCGCCAGCGATAGCGGTCTCGCCCCGATCATCGCGCAGCCGCTCGCCCCCGCCGCCTCTGACCACCTGACGGCACTGCTAGTTCCCACCCTCACCCGCTATCACCTGGCGGAGCTTGATGTCATTTCGCTCAATCGCCAGCCGCTCCTGCAACTGGGAGAGGCACCGGCTGGTAATACCATACGCGCTCCCGATATGCAGCCCCTGATCGATCAGAGCCTGCAAGGAAGCGCGGCCACGGCCATCCGGCACATAACGGTTATCGACAGCGCTCCATCCTCTAGTGGTATCCGCTGGGTCTTGAATACCGCCGTTCCCATCTGGAACCAGGCCAATACTGTCACTGGCATCCTGGTAGCAGCCGAGCTTATCGACGACGCCTTTGCCCAGCGTTTAATGAACCAGGCGGGGATGGATACAGGCCTGGCCCTGTGTTACTCCTCACAGGTCCTGGGCAGCACCATTAGAGCGCTCTCGCCGGATAAGCCAATCGCGGCCACAGCGCCCTGCACTCCTGGCACTACCGGTTTCATCGATGGCGCGCAACACTACCTCACGCAGTCAAGCGCCGTCTCACTGGTGGGCCAGCCGGCAGGCACCCCCCCACTGGTGCTCGTCGATGTCGAACCGCTCTACAGCATCAATGCGCACGCCCAACGCGCCGCGCTAGCTCTGATGGGCCTGGGTGGCTTTCTCCTCGCGCTGGCCATCACGGCCTACGCTCTCGTGGCACGCATATTTTTCATTCGCCCGTTCAACCAACTCCAGGCGCAAGTAACCGCTCTTGTGCCTCTCGATCCCGCGCCCAGCTCATTGCCGACCGCCAGCAACGAACTGGGTGCGCTGGCACAGGCATTCAATCGGCTGGCCGGCACATTGCACAGACAGGAAATCGAGAGCCAGGCGCTGGCCAAACAGTTGAGCGACCTGCTGAGCATGAGCGATGCGCTGATCTCCTCCCTTAACCTGGAACAACTGCTGGTGGAGATTGTGTCGCGCCTGGGCAATATTATGGATGTAAAACAGGTCTCGCTACTGCTCTATGGGCGCGATATGCTCACACCGTGGGCGTTGGCGCAATGGACCGACCTGCCAGCAGAGGGACAAACGACGGCCTCTACACAGGCAATGCAGCGCGGGACAACCATTACACACATTGACCCAGGTGGGGATGTCGCCATGATGGCGACGACCAAATTAGCCGCCATCCCCAACGTACGCGCCAATACGTCGGGCCCGAAACGCCCCGGAGCCATTCGCGCCCCGAAGCTCAAGGCGTCGGGCCGGCCCTCTGGCGCACAACAGTCGCGCATCCCGCAACAGGCGTTCCATGACCTGGATATGCTGCTGGCCCGTATGGCGATGCAGAAGCAGAAAATTGCCTACGGCGAAGACATCAGCGCTATTCACCAGGACCGGCACGAAAATTGGACACGCATGGCATTAGAGGCCGGCCATCGTTCCGCCATCGCGGTTCCCCTGCTCCTGCAAGATCAGGCCATCGGGGCCTTCATGCTCTACTCCGACCGGCCGCGCCTGATGACGCAGCAGGATACCTTCCTGCTGAGCACAGCGGCGATCCAGGCTGCCATGGCGATCCAGGACGCACTGCTCTTCACTGAGGTGAAAGAAAAGAACGCGGCACTTGAACGTGTCAATCAATTGAAATCCCAATTCCTGGCCACCGTGACGCATGAATTGCGGACACCGTTACACAGCATCATCAGCTACGGATCGTTGATCCTGGAGGGTTTTGTGGATGGAGAGCTGACGCCGGAACAGGAAGAGCATATCCAGTTCATGGTGCGACGCGCCGAAGACCTCTCGCACCTGGTAGACGACATGTTGAACCTCTCAAAGATCGAGGCCGACCGCATGGAGATCAAGATCGAGCCGCTCGCATTGGAGCCATGCCTAGCCGAGGTAGTCAATCAACTCAAACCAATGGCGAACACTAAAAACTTGCACCTCACCCTGGAAACTGGAGGGACTGTGCCTATGGTGCTGGCGGATAGCCATCGTATTCGCCAGATCGTTATCAATATGGTCTCCAATGCCCTCAAGTTCACTGAAAAAGGCGGGGTCACGATTCGCTGCAACCTGTTGGAGCACTATGACCTGCTGCGTGTCGCCGTACACGATACAGGGGTTGGCATCTCACCAGCGGCTCTGGAATACATTTTTGAGGCATTCCGCCAGGCCGACGGCAGCACAACGCGCCGCTTCGGCGGCACCGGGCTGGGCCTGACCATTGCCAGGCGCTTGATCGAACTCCAGGGAGGAGAAGTGACGGTAGAGAGCGTGCCGGGGCAGGGATCTATTTTCTCGTTCACCTTGCCCATTGTGCCCGTCGCCTCTCAAGTGCGCTCTTGAGTAGTAAACGTAGCTAGACCAGATAGAAGGCGGTTTATGAATACACCGGGTATATCCCCCCCAACCATCCTTGTGATCGAGAATGAGGTCTCAAACCGCATCTTGATTGAGCGCGTGCTCTCAACACGCGGCTACCGTTGCCTCTCCGCCTCCAATGGGCGCGAGGCGCTTGATCTTCTTGATCGCGAGCAGGTCGATCTGATCCTCACCGATCTCTCGATGCCCGTCCTCGACGGCTATCGCACGACGCAGTTGATTCGCGCCCGCCCCGGCATGGAGACCATCCCGATCATCGCCGTCACCGCCTACGCCCTGCACGACGAGAACGAGGCCGCCATGCAGATCGGCTGCACAGAATACCTGACCAAACCATTCAAGCCACGTCAACTCCTCGAAGTAGTTGACCGTTTACTGCCACACAACACGTAGGGTGTGGCTTCGGCGCCTCTTGTCCGCCGACATTGCCTCGCCGTCCTCCTGGTTTCCTGCGAGGCAATGTCGGCAGGCGAGAGGCGT
>JBDTHH010000575.1:0-5469 GCA_039937055.1 Ktedonobacteraceae bacterium
ACGCCGACATCTCGCCCCTCTGTCTGATCTCCCCCTATTTTGTATCAACCAATGGCGCCCGGTCTCAGTGTCCGATGTCTTTGCGTACGAAGCGCACCGATGCCAGTACCAGTGCCGCGACGGCAACTGCCAGCACAGCCAGCGTATCCAGGAGCGGCAGGCCATGGAGCAGCGGTGTGCCATAGTAGTAGAAGGCGGAGAGCCGCAGCGTCGCATCCGACCAGTTCAACTCTGGTCCAATAAAGCTGATGAAGAACCAGATCACCAGCAGAAAGCTCAAGAGGCCGGTGTCTATCGCCGTGCGCAGCCAGCCAGAGAACAGATAGCCGAGCGCCGCCATCAGTAGCCCCAACGGAATGAGCGAAAGCGTCGCGGCAACCAGATTGCCCCCATCAAGCTTCAGGCCGGTGGCGGCCGTAGCCAGCGCCGTGGCGGCCAGCGTCAGCACACCTATGAGCACCGTGGCCGTGGTGAGCGCCCCAAAGCGCGCCAGCAGGACGCTCAGGCGCGACTGCGGCGTTGCCAGCACCAATTCCTGCAGGCCATCTTCTTCATCGGCAGACCAGCGATTGGCCTGGGTGACGGCAAAGGCCATCAGGAGCAGCGGTAGAAAGGCAAAGAGCGCGCTGAGCAAGGTGGCGTTGGTATTGAGGTCGCCGCCGCCAACTTTCGTGAGAAAGTCTTTGAGGAGCGGTGAGCTTTGATAAAGGGTGGCCATCTTGATCTCAATTTGCCTGGCGATCACCACCATCCAGCCGGCGAACCCGGCGATGGCCAGCGTCCACCAGAACGTGGGAACCGCAATCATTCCCAGACTGCGCGTATACACCGAGCGCAGCGACCAGGCATTGACCGGCAGTGCGCGTTCAGGCCGAGCTGCCCGCTCTGGCAGGCGCAGAAAGCTGGGCAGTGTTACCGTTCTGCCGATATCGCGCCGCACAAAGAAGACCAGCGCCGCGCCGCTTAGCACGACGTTCAGGGCCAGCAGGACGAGCAGCGCGCCGGGATTGGTGCCGTACCCTGGCACTATGGGTTTGCTCAGGTTATAGTAGTAGACCGGGGAAAGGCGGCTGAGCCATTCGGTATTGGGGATGACACGATGGAGCATATCCAGCACGATAAAGATCAGCAGCAGGCCCCCTGTCATACCAGAGGCTGTGCCGCGCTCCTGGGTGAACTGCGAGAGCAGCAAGGCGATAGATCCGAAGACGCCGCAGATGAGCGCCACATCCAGGCCAAAGAGCAAGGCATCACCCAGGCCAAAGTTTGCGCTGACGCTCTTGCCGCCCGCGAACGTCAATAGCCCGATGAGCAGGCCCATTCCCAGCAAGGCTGTCCACACGGCGGCCAGCTTTTCCAGCGCGACGCGCCCGCGCCCACGTGGCAGCGAGAGCAGGGCATCCAGGGAGCCACGCTCCTCTTCGCCACGCAGCAGGCGGCTGCATGCCAGGAGCGGCCAGATGGCAATCACCAGGATCGTCAAGCCGTATTTCCAGGTTGCGTAGCCGCCGGGAGTGTCTACCGCGACTGGGTCAGCAATCCAGGCGAACGAGGTGGACAGGCTGACGACCGAGGCCCGTGCCTCTGGCGTTGTCAGCAGTGAGGGAACGGCAGCCAGGACCACATACATGAGCAGGCCCATGCCCAGGCCCCAGCCCAGAATGGCAACGCGGTAATCGCGCAGGGTTTTGAGGTAGATGCTCTTAAACCACATGACTGGCCTCCTTGACGGCCAGGCCGTCGCCTTCGTAGTAGCGCATGAAGATGTCTTCCAGGCTGGGTTCGTGGCTGACTAGCGTGAGGACGGGATACTGGGCCGCCGCTTTGATCACCGCATCCGCCTGGCCCTGCACAGTCAGGCGCAGGGTGTAGCCATTGGCCAGCGTCTCCACCTGCTCCACGCCAGCAAGCCCTTTGAACGCTTCGCTGGGGACCGCATTGGCAAAGGTGATGGTGAGTTCGTGGCGTTTGATGTCCTTCAGTTCCTCTATGAGACCCACGCGCACGAGTTGGCCCTCGCGGATGATGGCGACGCGGTTGCAGGTTTGCTCCACCTCGGTCAGGATGTGCGAAGAGAGCAAGACGGTGCGCCCGTCGTCGCGCACCTCCTTGACCATACGGTCGAACTCCTGCTGGTTCAGTGGGTCCAGGCCGCTGGTTGGCTCATCCAGAATCAGCAGGCGCGGGCGGTGCATAAAAGCCTGAATGATACCGATCTTACGTTTGTTGCCACTGGAATACTGGCGGAACTTGCGGCCGGGGTCAACATCCAGCCGGGCAATCAGTTGCTTCAGGTACGCCTGGTCGATGCCGCCGCGCAGGTGCCCGAAGTACTCCAGGATCTGCCCGCCGGTGAGTCTGGGGTCAAGCGCAAGCTCGCCCGGAAGATAGCCGATCAGCCGCTTGATCTCCACTGATTGCTGCCAGACATCCAGTCCGGCGATGCGCGCCGTACCCGCGTCGGCGCGCAGCAGCGCCATCAGCAGGCGAATGGTCGTGGTTTTGCCGGCGCCGTTGGGGCCAAGGAAGCCAAAGACCTGGCCCTCTTCCACCTGGAAGGATACATCAAGAATGCCACGCTTGCTGCCGTAGTGTTTGCTCAGGCTGTCTACTTCGATAATCGCTGTCATGTGACCATCCTTTCCTCTTTTGAGGATACCAGGCTCGTTATTCAGAAGTCTTCACTAGAAAAGATGGTGGTTGAACCCGCTGTTCTTCCTGCTTCGGAGAGGGCGGGACCAGCCACTGTGAGATCTCTTCGCGCGAAGCGCGCTGCAAGCAACCCGCCGGCGCTCCCAACATACGCTCCAGCGCATCAGTGCATGCCTCGACGATCCGTTCGAGGCGGGGCAGGTCGTCTGGCGAGTGTGCCTCCGAGAGAAGCAGCTCGACTGTAGCATACGCAAGGTCTTCAAGCAGTGAGATGACCATTCTCGCTGCTTGATCTGGATAGGGGGTCGTCAAGACCTTTTCCTCGGTCCCCTGACGGATGATGGCCTCCAACCAGGGAGCAAGTCGTTTGATGCGGGCTGTGTACAGTTTATGGCGGACGATGGCGTTCTCATCAGCATACCAGACGCGCAGGAACGCGAGCACCAGGGGCTTGTGCGCGAGTTTCCACTGGTCGAACGCGGCAAAGAAGCGCTGGAGTTTGTCGAGGGCGCCAGGTGTGGGATCATGGATGATAGGGAGCACGATCTGTTCGACCTGGTTCCCCATGCGTTCGACCAGCGCCAGGAGCAAGGCTGGTTTGGAGTCGAAGTAGTGATAGAACGCGCCGGAAGAAATCTGCAACTCTCCCAGAATATCGGCAATTGCCATCTTCTCATAGCCAATGGTCCCGATGGCTCGTTGGGCCGCGTCGAGAATGGCGTTACGCCTGGCTGCGTGGACTGCTTCGTTGACGGTGCGTGCCATGGTTCCCCTTTTTTCATTAATAAACAGAGACTCGGTTTATTGCTATAAGGAGTATAGCCCATGAACGAGTTGTTGTCAATGGGAACATGTCTCGGCATAAGCGTTGAATGCGGTCTGCGCTTATCGTCTGAAAAGATTCGGCACCAATCCATCCTGCTACAAACCTGTCTTTGTGAGAAATATCATTGACAAAAGCAACTATATAATAGATAATAGCAATTAAATAATTGCTTCTGTCAAGCGAAGGAGATAAATGTATGATGATTGAAGCCTCCGAAGAGAGTATAGCCGCTGTCCGGCAGTTCAATCGCTTTTTCACGCGGCAGATTGGCGTTCTGCGCGAGGGCCTCTTGCACAGTCCCTATGCTCTCACCGAGGCGCGCCTCTTATTTGAGCTAGGGCAAGGGAATCAGGTGACGGCTTCCAGGTTGGGTCGCGAGTTAGGCCTTGATGCTGGATACTTGAGTCGCATCCTGGTGCGTCTTGAACAACAAGGGCTGCTTGAGAGAGTTCGTTCCGAGGCCGATGGACGCCAGCTCCTCCTCAGCCTCACCGTAGAGGGCAGAGAGGCTTTTGCTCTCCTTGACCAGCGCTCACGTGAAGAGGTATCTGAAATGCTGGTTGATCTGAGTGCAGAGGATCAACAGCGTCTGTTGAAGGCCATGCAGACCATCGAAAGTATGCTCACCAACGGGTTCAAATTCTCTGCGCCTTTTGTTCTCCGCCCTCATGAGCCAGGAGATATGGGGTGGGTCACTCACCGGCATGGTGTGTTATATGCGCAAGAGTATGGCTGGAATGAACATTTCGAGGCGCTTGTCGCCCAGATCGTCTCGGATTTCATTACGAACTACCGCTCCGAAAGAGAACGTTGTTGGATTGCGGAAATGAACGGGGAAATCATCGGCTCGGTCTTTGTCGTGCGGAGCAGCGATACGGTCGCCAAACTCCGACTCCTGCTGGTTGAACCGAAGGCGCGTGGCCTGGGGCTGGGCACGCGTCTCGTCGAAGAGTGTGTTCGCTTCGCACGACGCCGCGGCTACCAGAAGCTGATGCTCTGGACCAACAGTGTCCTTGTGGAGGCCCGCCATATCTACGAGAAGACAGGGTTTCAACGCATTGCCGAGGAAGGGCATCATAGTTTTGGCCATGATCTCATCGGGGAAACATGGGAATTGGTTCTGTGAGAAAGGGCGCGATGGCGGCGCTTCAATAGCGCCACCACCGGCCGGAGGTGCTGAATCAGGTTTTGGGCTGCGGGTCGGTTTGTGATGCTTGTGACACTTGTGACGGCGCTCTTTGCAATGAGGCGAGTTGGATTTGCAGGTTGGTGACCTGGCGGTGGAAGTCGGCGTTCACGGCTTGCAGTTCGGCCACCTGGGTTTGCAGGCTGGTGACCTGGTTGTGTAAGGTCACGAGTTGTTGCTGTTCTGTGGCCAGTTGGGTCGCGGTCGTCGTGAGGCGCGGGTCCTGGCCGGAGCCGGAGTCGATGTGGAGCAGGTAGACCTCTCCGGAGCCGGGTGGGTTGTCGAGCGTGTGCTGTGGATCGTAGGCTAGCACGCCGCGCTCGAAGCGCTGGATAGCGACGCCCGGCCGGGGAGAGAGTTCGTTGGTCAGCGGCAGGCCCAGCAGGGTCAGGCCGTTGAGGCCCGTGCCGCCAATGGCGCGATAGAAGGCCAGGATGCCGCCGCGCAGGGTCAGGCCGTTGTGCTTACAGCGCCAGGTGCCATTGCCGGCGTTCTCGAAGTAGGCCGCCACGGCGGGCATGGTTAGATCGATCATAGCAGTGCCTCCATTCTGAAGAGATGCGAATAGCTCGTCCCAGGGATAGGGGCCGGGGCAGTAGCTGCGGTTGATGGGGTCCATCGAGAAGTGGCCGGTGATGCCGCCCTGGGTGTCGGCTTTGCGCTTGGGGATATTGTGGCGCTCGCAGATGTGGCGGATCAGCGTGAAGCTGGCATGCTTCTGAGCCTCGGTGAGGTGGTCCGAGTTATCGCGGTGGGGTTTGAGGTGTTCAATCGAGATCGTGACATAGTTGGGGTTGAGCGCGGG
>JBDTHH010000576.1:0-6517 GCA_039937055.1 Ktedonobacteraceae bacterium
GATCCGCACCTGGCGTAGTGCTCCATCCAGATGGCCATCTTCGTTCCTTGCCGTCATGAGCTTCAATGTTGCGTCGAGTTCCGCGATTTCCCGCTCCTTGTGTGACTCCCCTAAGAGCGCTCCGGCTTCCTGGGCAAACACACGAAATTCTCTGTTGAGCGATGCGCCGCGCAAATTTGCACCGTGCAGGCGGGTATGCTCATCAAACACGATGTCACCTAAATTGGCCTCTGTGAAGTTCACTTCTCGTAGATCCGCTCCTCGGAAGTCGGCGTGCCAACAGTCAGCAAAGCGCAGATCTGCCCCGGTGAAACTGGCTTGTGTACAAGTAGCTTCTACCAATTCTGTTGTCACCATCTGTGCTCGCTGAAAGATCGCTCCGCTCAGATCAGCCTGGTAAAAGTTCACGCCGTTGAGGACAGCTTCCACAAAGGATGCTTCGTGCAATGTTTCTCTCGAAAAAGAGGCCTGAATGACACGAAAGCCATCAAAGACCGTTTTGACCATTATGCAACGGCTGACGTTTCCGACCTGATACGCGTAGTCCAAACGGGCACCCGAAAGATCAACGCTCGAGAGGTACACCTCTTGCCCCTCAACGTGCAGTCCGCGCAAATCCAGGTGAGGAGCGACCTCGCTGGCAAACGGCAGTGCTGTGAGACGCTGCTTGATCTCTTCCCTCAATGGCGCTACCTTTATCTGTTGCCATGCGGCAAAGCGCTGCACAAAGTCCCTGACAGACTCTTCAGGCGTGAGGGACTTTTCCACGCGAGGGAGCGACTCCGGGCTTAGCGCCTGGAGCACGTCTCTGGCAAGCGCTTGCCCTGTTTCTGTGTCCCAGCGGGCGATCAGTTGTTCGCGTGTGGTTTCCATCGAAGTGTCCTTCTTTCTAACTGAGTATCTTGTCTGGGCGGCGTGCAGAACGGGTCGGTCCTGGTGCGCTTCTTCGCCAGCGGTGCGTGGCACCTCAGCCGGGCGGACTTCGCCGTCTACGAGCTACGGACGGCGGCGCTGCTCTTCGCCCTCTCACTCTCTCGGTGATCTGCGCGCGCCTGGCGCAGGGCGGCTTCCTGCGCTTTACCATGCCGGCCGGAGGGACCAGGGTTACGCTGTACGTGAGGTGGCAGGCCTCGTGAGAGTGCATGAGAAACAGGAGATGCGTTCTCACGAGATGCTTATACTTGAGTAAAAAATGTCAAAAGTAAGTGAGTGATGGTAAGCGCGCTAGCCTTGTTTGGGCGTTGATGCTGTTTAATACCCCCAAGTTAGAGCTTTTGAGTCTCACTCACATATTCCACAGTGAAAAGCTCGCCCGAAAGAGACCATTTTCTGGCATGATCCTCTCGGAGAAAAATCTCCACTGCCTTACATCGATCATCAGCAGGATTCCATAGAGATTTATAAGGGTCTTGCCTCTTGATGAAAAGGGGCCTAACTCCTAGAACTGCACGACTCTTGTCTGTAAGGAAGGAGGCAAGACTTCCAGCAGGTTTTTGCAAAATTTGCTCTAGTTTCCGACTCAGCTCCTCAATATCCTCTCCTGTATGGGCATGAAAACTTACAATTACGCCATCAAGCAGAGGTTTTATTAAGCTAGCAGGGTTGCGGTTCTCTGCGAAGGGAGAGTGAGTCAATGTAATTCTGAGACCAAAATGAGATGGTAATTCTCTCGACTCGGATATATATTGTAATGGATGTTTTTTCAACTCGTACCAAATGGTACCCGGATTCGTTGAACTTGATAATGGAGGCATCTCTACAGGTTCCCATTGTGCTAGAGGTTGTGATTTTCTCCAGTAAAGAAAGCTTGTGTCATTTTCTAAGAAAGAGTAACATTGATAACAAGAAAAATTAGTCTCTAAATTTCCTGAAGATATGGGCAAAGAGAAAGATCTTTCGAATCTAACTCTAGAAGTAGAAGTGATAAGGTGTCTAAAGAATGCTGGACCTACATTATAAAAAAGAACATTCTCTAGATCAGGCTCTGACTTCTGTAACGGAGTCGCAAGTAATGCATAGAAGGTTTTATTGGGCTTATTTTGAAGCTTCCGTATTTCAGTTTGAAGTTCAGATTTAAAGTGCTTTTGGCAATCCTCTTTTGGTGTAAATTGCAAGGGCTTAATTGACCATGCTTCAACCAATTCTGGCTTAGTAGAAGACGGAATTTTATACTCAGAACTCATGCTCTAGCCCCCCTCATACACAAGTTTTTAAAATCATGTATCATCTGTGCTGTAAAAACATGGGTGCTCAGCAGTTCCCGCACCCGATTCTGGCTTAGTAGAAGACGGAATTCTATATCCAGTATACACAAGTTTTTAAATCACATATCATCCATGCTGTAGGGCTATGCATGCCCGGCCGTTCTCTACCTAAGGCGAACGGCCGGGTATGCATGGCCTTACGAATCGATCTGCGCCTTCTGCAACTTCCCGCTGTAGTCTGTATACACCACCTTCCACTCGGTGAACACATCCAGGCCAGCCAGGCCAGCTTCGCGGTGGCCGTTGCCGGTGCCGCGCGTGCCGCCGAAGGGGAGCTGGATCTCCGCGCCGGTGGTGCCGGAATTGATGTAGAGGATGCCGGTGCTGATGTCGCGCGTGGCGCGCTGCACACGGTTGACATCCTGCGTGTAGATGGCGCTGGAGAGGCCGAACTTTGTGTTGTTGTTCACGGCGATGGCTTCGGCGAGCGAGTCCACGTCGATGACAGAGAGCGTGGGGCCGAAGATCTCTTCCTGGGCGATGCGCATGTCGGGACGCACGTCGCTGAAGAGGGTCGGGCGATAGAAGTGGCCGCGCGCGCAGTCGCCGTCGCGCACGACCGAGCCGCCGGTGACGAGGGTGGCCCCCTCGCCCTTGCCTATCTCCGTGTAGCTGTGAATCTTCTCAAGCTGCGAGGCGTTGATCACGGGGCCAACATCCACCGACTCGTCCAGACCGTTGCCCAGGCGAAGTTGTTCGATGCGCGGCACCAACCGGTCCAGCAGTTGCTGGCGAATGGCCTTGTGCGCGATGACGCGGCTGCACGCGGTGCAGCGCTGGCCTGTGGTGCCGTAGGCGCTCCACAGGATGCCCTCGACGGCCAGGTCCAGGTCGGCGTCATCCATCACGATCACCGCGTTCTTGCCGCCCATCTCCAGCGAGACGCGTTTGAGGGATTTGGCCGCCTCGATGGCCACGTGGCGCCCCGACTCTGTGGAGCCTGTGAACGAGATGATCGCCACATCGGGGTGCTGCAGCAGGGCCTCGCCGACGGCGCCGCCAGGACCAAAGACGATGTTCACCACCCCTTCCGGCAGACCAGCCTCGTGGAGCATCTGCACCAGCCGTAGCGCGCTCAGCGGGGTGTCGCTGGCCGGTTTGAGGACCACGGTATTGCCGGCCACCAGCGCGGGGAACATCTTCCAGGTGGGGATAGCGATGGGGAAGTTCCACGGCGTGATGCAGGCCACCACACCCACGGGGTCGCGCAGGGCGATGCCCGACTTGTTGGGCAGTTCGACGGGGACCGTGTAGCCAAAGAGCCTGCGACCCTCGCCACCCATGTAGTAGGCCATGTCGATGCCCTCCTGCACATCGCCACGCGTCTCCTTGAGCACCTTGCCCATCTCCTGCGTCATCGTGCGCGCCAGGTCCTCTTTGTGGCGTGCCAGCAGCTCGCCGGCGCGATAGAGGATCTCGCCGCGCTTGGGGGCGGGTACAAGCCGCCAGCTCTCAAAGGCTGTTTTCGCGGCGGCGACGGCGGCATGGGCCTCGGCCTCAGCGGAGCGTGGGAAATGGCCCAGCAGCTCGCCGGTAGCCGGATTATGGTTGGGGAAGGTCTGCCGGCTCTCCGCGTCCCGCCACGTGCCTCCGATGAAGTTCTGGAATACCTCAGCCGTGGTAGTCATTGCTTTGTCCCCTCGCGCCTCCGGCCCCCGTGTGGACAACGGGGGAGCAGGGCGTTTCTCCTACAGGTTACTCTTGTTCAAGGTTGCCAGGAACTCCATGTTGTTGCTGGTGCGGGCCATAAATTGCAGCAGCGCCTCCATGGCTTCCAGACCGCGCTGTTCCGCCAGGGTCGAGAACATACGCCGCATAACGACGACAGCGCGCAGCGTTTTTTCGTCGAGCAGGAGTTCTTCGCGGCGGGTGCTGGAGAGGCCGATGTCGATGGCGGGGAAGACGCGGCGTTCGGCCAGTTTGCGGTTCAGCAGGAGTTCCATGTTGCCGGTGCCTTTGAATTCTTCGTAGATCACATCGTCCATGCGGCTGCCGGTATCGACCAGCGCGGTGGCCATGATCGTCAGGCTGCCACCCTCTTCGATCTTACGCGCGGCGCCGAAGAAGCGTTTGGGGGGGAAGAGCGCGCTTGGATCGAGACCGCCGGAGAGCGTGCGCCCGCTGGGCTGTACCGCCAGGTTGTAGGCGCGGCTAAGACGGGTGATACTATCGAGGAGGATCACCACGTCGCGCCCGCCCTCTACCAGGCGCTTGGCGCGCTCCAGCACCATCTCGGCGACGCGGGTATGCGCCTCGGTCGGCTCGTCAAAGGTTGAACTGATGACTTCGGCCTTAACCGAGCGTTTCATGTCGGTCACCTCTTCTGGACGCTCGCCGATGAGGGCGATCATGAGGTGGGCATCGTCATAGTTTTCCGTGATGGAGTTGGCGATGGACTTCAAGAGCATGGTCTTGCCGGCTTTTGGCGGGGAGACGATCAAGCCGCGCTGGCCGCGTCCAATGGGGGCCACCAGGTTGATGATGCGACCCGGAATGTTCGAGGCGCCTGTCTCCAGGTTGAACATCTCCTGGGGGAAGATCGGTGTCAGGTTGTCGAAGTGCGGGCGACGCTTGGCGTCTTCGGGGTTCATACCGTTGATGGCCTCAACGCGCAGGAGGCCGTAGTATTTCTCGTTGTCCTTTGGTGGCCTCACCTGTCCGGAAACCATGTCTCCAGTGCGCAGGCCGAAACGCCGGATCTGCGATTGAGAGACATACACGTCCATATTGCCTGGCAGGAAGCGTTCCTGCCTCAGGAAGCCGAAGCCGTCCTCTACGATTTCCAGCACTCCAGCGCTAAAGATGTTCCCTTGCTGTTCGGTGTGGGCCTGAAGAAGTCGGAAAACGAGGTCTTGTTTTTTGAGGGTTGAATAGCCGGAGAGTTCGAGGTCGCGAGCGATGTCGCGTAACTCCGCTATCGTTTTGGTTTCTAACTCAGCAATGTTCACGGTGTGTAGGGCGGAGCAAATCTTTGGGAGAGTACACGCCCTTTCTCCTTTCTGTGTTGAACCCTAGATGTGATGATTTTTGGTGGGAAATAGTACTTGCGTCCACGGGCATTTCCTGGAAAAGGGGAAACGCCAACAGGTATGCGGCGGCCTTGAACTCGCGACGAATGGAAGAGGCGTCCACCAGGAAGTCCAGGATATGTACGACGCAAATGCATACATAGAGAAACCTACGGAACCATTGGACTGACGGCGCAGTATGTACCTCGGGAGCTAGCATTACTATACCACAGGTACCAATACATGTCAAGGGATTTTCCTGTATAATTCAGGCATCCTCCCTCTATCTGGCCGGCAAAGTGGCATAGGTGACACGGTGTGGGGATAGGCAGTACCCCAGCGGAACGCTTTTACCTGGCTGCGGTAGACCGCTGTAGACCTGCAATCCCTGTCCAACCTGACTCACGTAGCATATCATAAAATGGAAACCACTGTTTGTCAATCCACTCGTCGCAGCGTTGTACGTACTCGCCCAATCCCCGCTGTTCCAGCTCCCGGTTGACTACGTTATTGGCATGGGGATGGTCGTAACGTCTGGGTAGCGGCGAACCGAAGCCGTGAACATAATGGGCCAGTTCATGCGCCAGCGTCGTCACCAGCACGTAGGCCGGCACCAGGGGATGCTGGAGCAGCGCATTGATGCCGATAAAAGAGATCGCGTTATCCTGGGAGAGGCGAATCAGGCCGAGCCGGCGCTTCCAGGGCTGGCAATAGGCCACCTGGATCTCGTTCATGCGGGGGGTATCCGCGAAATAATGGTGCCAGATCTCCTCAAGATAGAGATCAAGGTCGCGGGCAGAAGCGACCTCTGTAGGCGAATCAGGAACGACGGTCAGTAGCATATCTAGACTCCTCGACAGAAGTTGTTTGTGAATTCAGTATACCAGTGCTCCTGTAATGATCTTCTTCATGAATGTGTCACATGACCCATGCCCATAGCCGTGGTTTCCGGTATGCTTGCCGACAGAAAGAATTTATAGGTAGAGGAGTGAATAGAATGTATAAGACACCATGCCAGCAGGCTGTTCTTGAGCATACGACCTGTCCCGTTGCTACCACGCTCTTTATGGCAGACGATGGCTTCTCTACCACTCCCATGCCTGTGGTGAAGCCAGCATACCAGCCGGCCAACGAAGAAGAGTTGCATACCTCCTTTGAACAGGCCATCAGTGATCGTGTACTGGCGGTCAAGCTGCGCCTCAACCGCGTCAGTGCTCCCCTGAAGCTGTCCCCCTCTTCATGGAA
>JBDTHH010000577.1:0-3239 GCA_039937055.1 Ktedonobacteraceae bacterium
GCGGTTGAGGCTCTGCGTGGCTCTGGCATACCGGTGGCGGCGGTCTCGACGGGCTTTCCGGCGGGGCAGATCTCGCAGGAGGAGAAGCTGGCGGAGATTGCGGCGTCGACCAGGGCCGGGGCCGCTGAAATCGATATCGTGATCTCGCGCGCGCATGTGCTGACCGGCAACTGGCAGGCGCTGTATGACGAGGTGCGCGCCTTTCGCGCTGCCTGTGGGGAGGCGCATATGAAGACGATCCTGGCTACACATGAGCTGGCGACGCTGCGCAATGTGGGCATGGCCAGCCTCGTATGTATGATGGCGGGCGCCGACTTTATCAAGACCTCGACCGGCAAGGAGGCGACGAACGCGACGCTGCCGGTGGGCATGGTGATGGCGCGTGCGATCCGTGAGTACTACGAGCGTACCGGCTACAAAGTGGGTCTCAAGCCCGCCGGTGGCATTCGTAGCGCCAAGGCGTCGCTGGACTGGCTGATCTTGATGAAAGAGGAGCTTGGCAACGACTGGCTGCACAACACGCTCTTCCGCATCGGCGCCAGCGGCCTGCTCTCCGATATCGAGCGCCAGTTGTCGTACTTCGCCACAGGTCACTACTCGGCGGGCTATTATAATCCGATGGTCTAGGGAGGCACACGATGAACGTTATGGAAATCTTCGAGTCGATGGAATATGGCCCGGCCCCCGAAGCACCGGCGCCCGCGCTGGCCTGGATCGAAGAGCGCCAGCCCTTCAAACTGTTCATCAATAACCGCTGGGTCGAGCCTGCCAGTGGGCAGTATCTTGAGAGCATCAATCCGGCAACCGGCAAGCCGCTGGCGCGGGTAGCCGCCGCTGGCAGTGCCGACGTGGATGCCGCCGTCGCCGCCGCGCGCGCCGCCTTCGAGACATGGAGCAAGATGCCAGGCCATGTGCGCGCACGCTACCTGTACGCCATCGCGCGCCACATCCAGAAGCACTCGCGTCTGCTCGCTGTGCTGGAGTCGCTGGACAACGGCAAGCCCATCCGCGAGACGCGCGACATAGATATCCCGCTCGTCGCGCGCCACTTCTACTACCACGCGGGCTGGGCGCAGCTCATGGCCTCGGAACTGCCCGGCTACGAGGCGGTTGGCGTTGTAGGCCAGATCATCCCCTGGAACTTCCCGCTGCTCATGCTCGCCTGGAAAATCGCGCCGGCGCTGGCTATGGGCAACACAGTCGTGCTGAAGCCCGCGCGCTACACATCGCTGACCGCGCTCAAGTTCGCCGAGATTATGCAGGAGGTGGGGTTGCCGGCCGGGGTGGTCAATATCGTGACTGGCGAGGCCTCGCAGGTGGGTGAGGCGCTGGTGCGCCATCCCGACGTGAGCAAGATCGCCTTCACCGGCTCAACCGATGTGGGCCGTAGCATTCGTCGTGCCACCGCTGGCTCCGGCAAGAAGATCTCCCTGGAGCTTGGCGGCAAGTCGCCCTTCGTCGTCTTTGATGATGCCGACCTGGATAGCGTCGTGGAGGGTATTGTCGACGCCATCTGGTTCAATCAGGGCCAGGTGTGCTGCGCCGGCTCGCGCCTGCTGGTGCAGGAGGATGTCGCGGAGCGCCTGATCGAGAAGGTGCGCGCGCGCATGGAGAAGCTACGCGTGGGTGACCCGCTGGACAAGGCCGTTGATATCGGCGCGATCGTCTCGCCGGGGCAGCTCAAGGAGATCCAGCGCCTGGTGGCGCAAGGCGTCGAGGAGGGCGCGACCATGTGGCAGCCATCCTGGGCCTGTCCCACCGAGGGCTACTTCTTCCCACCCACGCTCTTCACCAACGTCTCGCCGGCGTCAACCATCGCCCAGGTCGAGATCTTCGGCCCCGTGCTGGTGTCGATGACCTTCCGCACGCCGGCCGAGGCGATGGAACTGGCCAACAACACGCGCTATGGCCTGGCCGCCAGTGTGTGGAGCGATAACCTCAACCTGGCGCTCGATGTGGCCCCCAAACTGAAGGCGGGCACGGTCTGGGTGAACTGCACCAACCTCTTCGATGCCTCCAGTGGCTTCGGCGGCTATCGCGAAAGCGGCTTCGGTCGCGAGGGCGGCAAAGAAGGCCTGTACGAATATGTGCGACCAGCCTGGGAGACGCTGAAGCCCGCGAAGAGCGCCAGACGCCGCGCCTCCACGGAGCCAGCAAGCAATGGTGCGTTGACTTCGGCCGATGGACATCATAATGAGGACAACGAGGATGGTGGTCAGTCTGCTGCGAACGCAACCGTGGACCCACTGTCGAGTCTGGCTAATGGCCTGCCCCCCATTGATCGCACGCCGAAGCTGTTTATCGGGGGCAAGCAGGCGCGGCCGGACTCCGGCTACAGCCGCGATGTCTACGATCCCCAGGGCCGCGTCACCGGCCAGGTCGGCGAGGGTAACCGCAAGGATATCCGTAACGCCGTCGAGGCGGCGCACGCTGCGAAGGGCTGGGCGGCCGGCACCACGCACAATCGCGCGCAGATCCTCTACTACATCGCCGAGAACCTCGCGGTGCGCCAGGAAGAGTTCGCCCGGCGCATCGTGCAGCAGACGGGCCGCGTGTATGCCGATGCCTTCGCCGAAGTGCAGGCCGCGATCTCGCGCCTGTTCAGCTACGCCGCCTGGAGCGACAAATACGAAGGTGACGTACATCGTCCGCCCCTGCGCGGCGTGGTGCTGGCCATGAAAGAGGCCATCGGCGTCATCGGCATCGCCTGCCCCGACGACTATCCCCTGCTGGGCTTCATCTCGCTGCTGGCCCCGGCCGTCGCCATGGGCAACAGCATCGTCATCATCCCCTCGCAGCAGGCACCCCTGAGCGCCACCGACTGCTACCAGGTGCTGGAGACCTCAGACCTGCCCGCTGGCGTGGTCAACATCGTCACGGGCGAGCGCGAGACCCTGAGCCAGGTGCTGACCGATCACGAGGATGTAGAGGCCATGTGGTACTTCGGCACAGAAGAGGGCAGCACCCGCGTCGAGCTAGGCTCAACGAGCAACATGAAACGTACCTGGGTCAACTATGGGCATACACGCAATTGGATGAACGTGGAGCAGGGCGAGGGTCAGGAGTTCTTGCGCGAGGCGACACATGTGAAGAATATATGGGTGCCGTATGGAGAGTAGACTAGAATACTGGGACTATTCGGCTTCTTGTCGTCTCCTTGCTAAGTCTGCTCGCACTGCATCAGCCAGCTCCTGGCCGTAATAGAGCGCAACCCAGAGGAGCCTGATCTCTTCTTCGCT
>JBDTHH010000578.1:0-5400 GCA_039937055.1 Ktedonobacteraceae bacterium
CACACGGATGCGGCAAGCCGGGTCCCTACGCGGATTAAGGCGCGCCGTACAATTTATAGCTCTGTCAGAAAGCGCCATTTCAGGCATCCGGAGACATACATTTATGATTGATCGTGAAACGGTACAGCACGTTGCCCGCCTCGCGCGGCTGGGTTTGAGTGAAGAGGACATTGAGACGTTTAGCGGCCAGCTCTCCGTCATTCTAGAGAATATCGCGATCCTGCGCGAAGTTGATGTGAGCGGCGTTTCGCCGCTGGCGCACGCCTCACGCTTGAGCGATGTCATGCGCGCGGACCAGTCGCGGCCATCGTATCCGCCAGAGGCCCTGCTGGCAAATGCCCCTGAGCAGGAAGACAACTGCTTGAAGGTGCGCGCTGTACTGGAGGAGTCCTGAGCTATGGCTGAAGTATACGAATTAAGCATCCATGAAGCGGGCGAGCTGCTACGACAACGCAAGGTCTCGTCAGTCGAACTAACGCGCGCCTATCTTGAGCGCATCCGGGCCATCGATGACAAAGTACGCGCCTACACGCTGGTGACCGACGATGTGGCCTTGAAGCAGGCAGAGGCGGCAGACCGGCGCTTTGCCAGTGGCGAGGCCGTCACACCGCTGACGGGCATTCCCCTGGCTATCAAGGACGTGATCTGCACTAAAGATATTACCACCACCTGCGGCTCGCGCATGCTGGAGCATTTCAAGCCGCCCTACAACGCGACGGTGATGGAGAAACTCAACGCGGCCGGCGCTGTTATGCTGGGCAAGACCAACATGGACGAGTTCGCCATGGGCTCCTCCACGGAGCATTCGGCCTTCTTCCCCACGCACAATCCCTGGGACCTTGAACGGGCGCCCGGAGGCAGCAGCGGCGGCTCGGCGGCGGCGGTAGCGGCAGGGCTGGCCATGGGGGCCTACGGGAGCGACACGGGCGGATCTATTCGCCAACCCGCCTCGCTCTGTAACGTAGTCGGTCTGAAACCAACCTACGGCCGTGTCTCGCGCTTCGGGCTGGTGGCCTTCGCCTCCTCGCTCGACCAGATCGGTCCCTTTGCCCGCGATGCGCGCGACGCCGCTCTGCTCCTGCAAGCGGTCGCCGGCGTTGACGCGGGCGATGCCACCAGCTCGCCCCGGCCGGTGCCCGCCTATAGCGAGTCGCTGACCGGCAACATCAAGGGGCTGCGCATCGGCGTGCCAGAGGAATACTGGGTCGAGGGGACCCAGCCCGGCGTGGTCCAGGCTGTGCGCCACGATATCGAGGTCCTGCGCGATCTGGGGGCCGAGGTCAGCCCAGTCTCGCTGCCGCACACCAGGTATGGCGTCTCCGCGTACTATATCATCGCTCCGGCCGAGGCCAGCGCCAACCTGGCCCGTTACGACGGCGTCAAGTACGGTTATTCCTATCGCGACACCGATGACATGTGGGAGGCGCTGGAGAAGACGCGGCAATACGGCTTCGGCCAGGAGGTCAAGCGTCGCATCATGCTGGGCGCCTACGTGCTCTCCTCTGGCTACTACGATGCCTACTACAATCAAGCGCAGAAGGTGCGCGCCCTGCTGGCGCAGGACTTTGAGCGCGCCTTTGAACACTTCGATGTGCTGGTCAGCCCGGCTTCACCAACGGTGGCATTCAAGCTGGGGGAGATCTCTGACCCCTATGAGATGTATCTCATGGACATCTTTACCATTCCGGCGAACCTGGCTGGCATCTGCGGCGTCTCCATTCCTGGCGGTTTCAGCGACGGGTTGCCGGTCGGCGTGCAACTGCTGGGTAATGTCTTCGCCGAAGAGGTCATCCTGCGTGTGGCCGATGCATTCCAGCGCGTGACCGACTATCATACACGCTGGCCGCAAATTGGGTGAAGGCGGGATTCTTCACAGCAGACAGGAAAAAGATCGCTCAGGGGCATAAACACTCTCCAGGTGTGTCCCTGAGCGCGAAGAGAGACATCTGAGATGGTTCGTCGTATTATCGCCATTTGCTTGCTCGTCGTGGCAGTCAGCATCGCCATTATCACACCGGTGCTGGCCTTTACGCGTGTAGGCACCTCGCTGCTGGGTCAATTTGCGCCAGCGGCGCCAACACCGACACCGACGCTGGTGCCTTTCACCCCCACGCCACTCCCTTCGCCAACGCCAATTCTCACACCCAGGGGCCAGCCACCAGCCATCGACGCCTCGGAAGCCATCCTGCTCGACGCCGATACAGGGCGCATCCTGGTCGATATCCATGGAGAGACACCGCGCCCAATGGCCAGCACAACCAAGATTATGACGGCTCTGATCGCTATTCAAGCGGCGGACCTGAACCAGGTGATCACCATTCACCAGGACGCCATTGACGAAGTACTCCTGAACGGGGGCAGCAGCGCCCGGCTGGTCGTGGGCGACCAGATCGCGCTCAAAGATCTCCTCTACGGCCTGCTACTGCCGTCGGGCGATGATGCCGCCGTGGCCATTGCCGACGCCATCAGCGGGTCCCCCAGCAATTTCACGCACACTATGAATCTCCTCGCGTATCGCCTGCGCCTGTTCCAGACACATTACATGGACCCCGATGGACTCTCCTCGACCAATCACTACTCGACGGCCTATGATCTCGCGCGGCTGGCGCAGTACGCCATGTCCGTGCCGCTCTTCGCCCAGATCGTCAAGACGCAGAGCTACACGCTTCCCGCCAGCGGCGACCATCACAGCTACATCTGGAAGACGACCAATCTGCTCCTGGCCGGCTATACAGGCTCCACCGGGATCAAGACAGGGACAACCGGCCCGGCAGGCTACTGCCTGGTCTTCTCGGCCACGCGCGCGGGCCATCACCTGATCGGCGCATTGCTCAATGCGCATAGTGAAGAGCAACGCTTTCACGATGCGAGAACACTGCTCACCTGGGGCTTCGCCCTGCCGCTGCTACCACCCACACCGTAAGTGTGTAAAAGGATACTCTTATGAGTGAAACGAAACCTTTGAAACGATTTGCCTGGCTCCAAGAATCTTTAAGTGAAGAGTATTCAGATTTCACGGAACACTACGCGGAACGGGCTATGCGTAGCGGCACTCCCTTCGGCTTCTCTTGTCCGCCGACAATACAGGGGCCATGTTCCCACCCGCGCAATGAGAGCACTCCCCCTTCGTAGCTGCGCGATTGATCGCGCGTGTGCTGGCTTGCCACGTACCTGGCTTGACACGCGCGATCAATCGCGCAGCTACGAAGGGGGACGCCTTCATTTCCAACTCGGCACATGAAGCCATATTTCACCGGTAGATTGAAATATGTCAGAGCACTACAACGACGGCAGTGGCGGATAGTAGTTCGGGTTCTGCGAAAAATCGAAGGCCTCGTAGAAGTCGCCAAGATGCGTGAGTCGATCACGTGGCGGAGCGGCCGGGCCGGTTGGTTGGCCGTTGGCAGCATCATTGTTCTGGCCGGGCGTCGAGGTATCGAACTGGTGATTGCTGCTCGCCAGCGTGGGCAGGCCAAAGCGGCGCTCGATAAACTTGAGGAGTGAGCTGTGTTCATACAACTGACCGGACAGGTAGCCACGCCTGGCCCAGGGGGAGACGACGAGGGTGGGCACGCGAAAACCCAGGCCATAGGCATCAACCTGTGGCGGGGGTACATGGTCAAAGAAGCCACCTCCCTCGTCATAGGTGAAGAAGAGGGCTGAACTCCGCCATAGTTTTGAGCCAATGAGCGCATTGATGACGCTGGCTATCTTCTTCTGGCCCATCTGAATATCGGCCGGCGGGTGCTCACTTACCAGGTCCGCGGTGATGAAAAAGGTCACCTGCGGCAGGGTACCCGCTGCCAGGTCATGGTAGTAATCATCCTCTTGAAAGAGCAGACGCTTATCCTGCTGCCAGCGTTTGAAATAGACCAGCGCATTGAAATCCTCCAGCGATGTGCCTGTGCCAAGGCCAAGATTATAGCATTTCCAGCTAATATGGTGCGCATCCAGCAGATCGACGATCGTCGGCCACTCCAGGCTGCCCCGGTCGATACTGTTCGTGGTGTTGCCGCCAGAGGTAGCCGACATAAGCGCGAGGCGATTGGGTGTAGAGGGACCCAGGAGCGAACAAAAATAATTGCCACACAGCGTGAAGGCATCAGCCAGCGCGTAATAGTAGCGAAGATCGGAGCGGTCATAGTAACCGAGCGCGGTAGACCCGTCGGTGGTGTAGAAACCATCCATAGCGCCCTGGTTCCATTCGCTATGAATGGCCTGCCAGGAATGGTTGGGGTTCAGCGAGAGCGGAAACGGCTCATGGTGCGGGGTAAGGGTCCCGCCAGCGCCATCGGGCTGCGTATAGTTCGCGGGTACCCCGAAGGAGCCGGCTCGTGGATAGTAGCCAAAGTAGGTGTCGAAGCTGTGGTTCTCCTGGCTGGCAATCAAAATATGCTTGATGGGAGATCTCCGCCCCGCTGTCATGGAGGCCAGCGCCCTGCTAGCGACAAATACGCCTGTCTCAAGCGCCAGGCCGGCCCCCGCTAGCAGGCCCAGGTTGCGCAACACATCTCGTCGCGAGTGACGGGCATTGAGCCACTGTCTTGGATACATAGAAGCCCTTTCTCTTACAATATACAGGAACGACTACTTTGTATGTTGAAAATAAACGCCAGGCAGAGCCGTATTCGGCGCAACCTCCCCATGCGTTTATAAGGTAAGGCCAGCGATGAGTTGCTACAGGGCTACGCAAAGGTTCTCTGTCCTTCGTAGCTGCGTGATTTATCACGCGTGGGCAAACTCGACGACATGAGTACCTCAGCGTGATAAATCACGCAGCTACGAAACATGTCACGCCGAGAGTAGGTGCGGCGCACGCTTTTGCGTAGCCCTGTGAGCCGCTATTCGGGGGGCTAGCAACCGTTCCACAAACATGATAGAATAGCCTCACCTGCCGAAGTACACGCTCAAAATTATTTGGATAGAGTAACGAAGATGCGCTACGCTATATTCAGCGACATACACGCCAACCTGGAAGCCCTGGAAGCAGTGCTAGAGAAGATCGACGAGATCGCCGGGGAGAAGCCCATCGACCAGATCTGGTTCCTGGGCGACCTGGTGGGCTACGGACCCGATCCCAATGCCTGCATCATGAAGATTCGCGAACGGACCGATGTGATTATTGCGGGGAACCATGACTGGGCAGCGGTAGGCAAAATCGACCTGGAGGATTTCAGCGCAGCCGCACGTATCTCCGCAGAATGGACCGCAGAGCAGTTGACGGAGGAGCATCGGGCCTTTCTCCTCAACCTGCCCGAACGCCTGCAGGTGGGCGAGTGTACCCTTGTCCATGGCAGCCCCTTTGGTCCGCTGTGGGAATATCTGACCTCTGAAGTCCTGGCTGAGCGTAGCTTTCAGCACTTTAGCAGTCGCTATTGCTTCGTTGGACATACGCACCTG
>JBDTHH010000579.1:0-8828 GCA_039937055.1 Ktedonobacteraceae bacterium
TGAGCGCCGATATCGTCTTCACCAATAAAGCTCCCACCGATGCCTATCGCGGCGCCGGCCGGCCCGAGGCCACCTACGCCGTAGAGCGTGCTATGGACCTGGTGGCCCATGAACTGGGCCGCGACCCGGTGGAGATCCGCCGGCTGAACTTCATCCAGCCCGATCAGTTCCCGTATAAGTCGTCCGCCGGTGCGGTCTACGACACAGGTGACTACGAGGCCGCGCTTGACAAGGCCTTGCAGATCGCTGACTACAAGAGTCTGCGCGCGGAACAGGCCCAGAAACGCAGCGAAGGCAAGCTGATGGGTATCGGCGTCTCCTCCTACATTGAGATCTGCGGCTTCGGCCCCAAGGGCAGCGCGCCCGTCGGCCTCTACGAAAGCGCCCGCGTACGCGTTGAGCAGAGCGGCACCGTGATGGTCTACACTGGTTCTTCACCGCATGGTCAGGGAGAAGAGACGACGTTTGCCCAGATCGTCGCCGAAGAATTCAGCATCCCGGTCGATAGCGTGATGATCCTGCATGGCGATACGGACTCGACCCCGGAGGGGCGCGGCACCTATGGCAGCCGCACGACGGCCGTCGGTGGCTCCGCCGTCTTCAACGCCGTCCAGCGTCTGAAAGAGAAGATGAAGCTGATCGCCTCTCACATGCTGGAGGCCAGCGCCTCCGATGTGACGCTGGAGGACGGCAAGTTCTCGGTCGCTGGCTCGCCCCAGAAAGCGGTGGCCTTTGCTGAGATAGCCGCTGCCGCTAATCTCTCCAATACGCTCGCGCCTGGTATCGAGCCTGGCCTGGAGACGACGGTCTTCTTTGAGCCGGAGGCCTGCGTCTTCCCCTTTGGCACGCACATCTGTGTGGTCGAGGTAGATAAGGACACTGGCGAGACCCAGCTTAAACGCTTCATCGCGGTTGATGACTGCGGACGGCAGCTCAATCCCATGATAGTGCAGGGTCAGGTGCATGGCGGTATCGCCCAGGGCGTCGGCCAGGCTCTGTGGGAAGGGGTGGAATACGGCGATGACGGCCAGCTCCTGACGGCCTCGCTGATGGACTATGCCATGCCATATGCCTCGGAGTTCCCGATGTTCGAGCTTGATCATACCGTCACGCTCACCCCCGTCAATCCGCTCGGCGTGAAGGGGGTTGGTGAGGCGGGTACTATTGGCTCGACGCCAGCGGTGGCGGCGGCTGTGGCCGATGCCCTTAATGTGGCCCATATCGATATGCCGTTCAGGCCAGAGAAGCTGTGGAAGATTATCCACCAGCAGCAGTAGCACGAATAGGAGAGAGATATGTCTGTACCAGCAGCGTTTGATTATCATCCCGCCAAGAGTGTGGATGAGGCCATTGCGCTCCTGCAACAATATGGAGATGACGCCAAGGTGTTGGCTGGGGGGCACAGCCTGCTCCCCACGATGAAACTGCGCCTGGCGCAGCCCGCGCACCTGGTTGACCTTGGCAGGATCAGCGGCCTCTCGTACATTAAAGAGGAAGGCGGCGCCATCGCCGTTGGTGCGCTGACCACCTATAACACGCTTGAGCATTCCGAACTCCTGCGCCGCCATTATGCGATATTCGCGGAGGGCATCGCGCAGATCGGCGATCAGCAGGTGCGCAATCGCGGCACCATCGGTGGTAGCGTGGCGCACTCGGACCCCGCCGGCGACATGCCTGGCATCGTGCTGGCCCTCAAGGCCGACATCCTGGTGCAGGGGCCTGGCGGCGTGCGCACCATCAAGATCGATGATTTCTTCACCGGCATGTTCGAAACGGCGTTACACCCCGATGAGATCATTACCGAGATCCGCTTCCCCCTGCCGGCCGCGCGCACCGGCAGCGCGTACACCAAGCTCGCGAACAAGGCCTCGCACTACGCGATCGTGGGGTGCGCGGCAGTTGTCTCCCTGGACAACGATGGTGTCTGCGCGGCCGCCAGCATTGTCACCACCGGCGCCTCGCTAAAGGCTACGCGCGACAGCGGCGTAGAGTCCGCCCTCGTGGGCAAGAAACTCGATGAGGCGGCCATCGCCTCGGCCGCAGAGCATGCCGCCGAGGGCCTGGAGCTGGTGGAGGATATCCATGGCTCTAAGGCCTATCGCGCGGAGATGGCGAAGGTGCTGACCCGCCGCGCTATTGTAAAGGCACTTGAGCACATATAAGCTAGCAAGGTTTGTAGACACACAAGAGCGCAATGAGGGCTGATTGGCTCTCATTGCGCTCTTGTGTGTCTCGGATTCCTTGTTGGTATTTCCATGATAGAATGACAGCAGTTTGCCAGGCGATGACGTGTGCCTGGCCCATCGAACAAGAAGGATAACAGCTTATGCAAGATGTTCGCATTGAGCGCTGGGCGCATACCCTCGTCCACTATTGTCTGTATGTCAAAGCGGGAGAGACCGTCGCTATTTATTCTACGCCCCTGGCGACGCCATTGCTAGAGGCCGTCTATCGCGAAGTGCTGCGTGCCGGGGCGCATCCGTTGCCACTGTTGCAACTGGAAGGCTTTGAAGAGATACTGCTGCGCGAGGGCAACGACGCGCAACTGGCCTGGATACCCCCGCATACAGCCAGCCTGGCCGAGCGCATCGATGCCCGCCTCTTGATTATGGCCAGTAGCAATACCAAAGGTTTGAGCGGCAGCGATCCAGCGCATGTGGCCGTGCGCCGCCAGGCCTACGGTGAGCTGGCAAAGACCTATCGCAGGCGCGAGCAGGAGGGGACGTTCCGCTGGTCGCTGACGCTCTATCCTACCGCGGCCTATGCCCAGGATTCCAACATGTCGTTGAGCGAGTTTGAGGAATTTGTGTATAACGCCTGTTTCCTCAACGATGCCGATCCCAGCGCGCGCTGGAAGGAGCTGGCCGCGCAGCAGCAGCGCCTGGTGGACTGGCTCGTGGGACACCGGCACGCGCATATCCTCGGCGAAGGCACCGATCTCACGCTCTCTATTGAGAATCGCGTCTTCATCAACAGCGATGGCAAGCGCAACTTCCCCAGTGGCGAGTTCTTCACCGGCCCCGTTGAGAACAGCGCCAATGGTGTGATCCGCTTCGATATCCCCGCCTCTTACGATGGACGCGCCGCCGAGGGGGTGCGCCTGGTGTTTCGCGATGGCAAGGTGATCGAGGCCAGTGCCGCCCAGGGTCAGGAGTACCTGGAGCAGATGTTGAACCTGGACGAGGGCGCGCGCTACCTGGGCGAGTTCGCTTTCGGTAACAACGCGCGCGTGGACCGAGGCACGCGAAATATCCTCTTCGACGAGAAAATGGGCGGCACCGTACATCTTGCCCTTGGCGCGAGCTACCCCGAAACCGGCGGCGTCAACCAGTCGTCGCTGCACTGGGACATGGTCTGCGACCTGCGCCGCAACGGCGAGGTGTGGATCGACGATACGCTCTTCTTGAAGGATGGCAAGATTCTGGTCTAGACAATCTGCATTCGACGGGTGAAACGCCTCAGCGCCTCCCTCACCCGTCGAATGCAGATTTTTAAACCGCTAGCCGATCAACTGCTCCATCTGCGTCAGGTGTGACTCGAACACAGCCAGCGCCTGGCGTACCGGCTCCGGCGAGGTCATATCCACGCCGGCCTTCTTTAGCAGCTCGATGCTGTAATCGGAGGAGCCTGAACTGAGGAACTTCAGGTAGCGCTCCACGGCTGGCGTGCCCTCCTGCAAGATGCCCTGCGCCAGAGTGTTGGCGGCTGACATGCCGGTGGCATACTGGTATACATAGAAATTGAAGTAGAAATGCGGGATGCGCGCCCACTCGATGTCGATCAGGTCGTCGAGCACGGTCTCAGCCCCGTAGTATTTCTCGTTGAGCTTGCGATAGTTGGCGCTCAATGTGTCGGCGGTGAGCGCCTCGCCCTGCTCCGCCAGACCGTATATCTGCTGCTCGAATTCTGCGAACATGGCCTGCCGGAAGAGCGTGCTGCGGAAATCCTCTAGCGAGTGGTTAAGGATCGCCAGGCGCACGGCCGGGTCAGAGGTCGTTTTCAGCAGGTACTCGGTGAGCAGGCTCTCGTTGAGCGTCGAGGCGACCTCGGCGACGAACATAGTATAGTCGCTATACTGGTATGGCTGGTAGGAACGCGTATAGAACGAGTGCAGCGAATGCCCCAGTTCGTGCGCCAGCGTGTACATGCTGTCGCGATTGTTCTGGAAGTTGAGCAGGATAAACGGGCTGGTTTTGTAGGCGCCACCGCTGTAGGCGCCGCCGCGCTTACCGGGCGTCTCGTAGACATCGATCCAGCGCTGTGTGAAGGCCTGTTGCAGGTGGTTGATGTAGTTTTCACCTAAGGGGGCCAGCGCGGCCACCACTGTCGCGCGCGCCTGCTCGTAGCTGGTCTCCACGGCGCTCTCTTTGACGATGGGAACATAGAGATCGTACATGTGTAGCTCATCAAGCTGGAGCATGCGCTTGCGCAGCCGCATGTAGCGATTGAGCAGCGGAATGTGTTCTCCTACGGTCTCCAGCAGTTTATCGTAGACGCTGAGGGGGATATTGTCATGCGACAGCGCACGCTCCCGGCACGAGCTATAGCGATTCTGGCGCGTATAAAAGATGCCAGTCTTTATGTGTGCGGCGAGCGTCGCGGCAATGGTATTGCGCTGTTTAAGAAACGTGCTATGCAGGCCCTCGAAGGCGGCCTTGCGCACCTGGCGGTCGGTGCTGCGGACGTAGACGATGTAGTTGCCCTTCGTCAGTTCGACCTCTTCGCCCTGTTCGTTCTTGATCGGCGGCAGTTGCATGTCGGCATTGTCGATCATCGAGTAGACCATCTCTGGCGATGCCGCGAGTTCGCCGGCCGCCGCCAGCACCGCCTCGATCTCGGCCGAGCGCACATGGGGTCGCTGGCGATTCATATCGCGTAATTGCTGCCCGTATAATGCCAGATCGGGTGTCTCACGTACAAAACGATCAAGTTCTGCCTCCGGCAGCGCCAGGATCTCCGGCTCGATATATGAAGCTGCTGTCGCTGCCCGCACCACAAGCTGGATGGCGCGGTCGTTCATGCCCTGGTAGGTGCTGTTGGTGGTATCCTCATCTCCGCGCATGGAGGCGTAGACCTGGAGCGTTCCCAGTTTCTCAAAGATCTCATCGCGTTTCCGCAGGACCTGCAACAGGGCCTGCCCGCTTCGAACCAGCGTGCCCTGTTGGGCCTCCAGTTCGGGGATGCGGCTCTGTATCTCCTGAAATGCCTGCTCCCACTCCTCGTTCGTCTGAAAAATGCTTTCAAGATTCCAGGTATATTCTGTCGGAATTTCACTTCGTTTCTGCAATGTTTGTGGCATAAAAACTCCCTTGATTAGATGCTAGTATAGGTAGGTACATCGGCACTGGGCGAAGCTATAACAAGATGGCCATGCAAACAAACTACTTGCCACCTGTTATAAGCAAAAATCATGCTTTTATGTGCTTAATTGTACCAGAAAAGATGCTGGAGTGCTATGTGGGTTCTATTTAGGCGGCCCTTGCTTGATGCGTGTGAGCGCCTGCTCTCCTTCTCCTGGGTCCGGCAATACGAATTCGATCCACCACGTCGCTCCTGCTTCAGTATATGCCGCGACATGTGCTCGTGCTTTGACTGGATCGTCACCGGGGCTGTTGCCACCTGCGGCGATATCAAAGGGAACAGAGCTTGAGCGGTGCGCTTCGATAAAGGTCTTGATCGCGCGTATATCGGCTGGCTTGATGGAGCCGTCGCCCTGCTCGTCAGGCACTTTGGCGGGGCAGAAGCCATCCCAGCGGGCCGCGCGCAAAGCCGGAGCTTTGCGGGGCCAGAAGCCGCCCAGCCAGAGGGGAATCCTGGGCGTCTGCACCGGCCCTGGCCGAAAGGTGACATCATGTGCCTGGTAATGCGTCCCCTGATAACTAAAGGGCTGCCCACTCATCAAGCCTGCCAGGAGATCTAACCCCTCGTCGAGCATAGCGGCGCGCTGCTTCATATCGGTGACCTCGCCAAAGTGAAAATCCTGGGCGTCACCCAGGCCAACGCCCAGGATCAGGCGACCGTGCGAGAGGTGATCCAGTGTGATGGCCTCGCGGGCGAGTTGCCAGGGCAGCCGGGACGGCAGCGGCGTCACCGACGTTCCCAGGTATACCCGTTGCGTGCGTAGTGCCATGGCGGTCAGCGTGAGCCAGGGATCGTAGGTCACACCCTGCGCGCCCCAATAGATGATGTAATCTTCCAGGAAAACCCCGTCCCACCCCTCCTCCTCGGCAATATGCGCATACTCTACCAACCGTTCAACATCGCCTTCAATGCCTGACAGTGGCAGCACAATTCCATATTTCATTGCCTGTCTCTCCTTTGTTTTTCACATGATTGAGTGCCTCTAGAGAGAGTATATATGGGGTTTCCTGCCATCTTCTGTCATATTACATATGTGGTCTGGCCGGCATCTTCGCCTGGGGTCGATTCTGCGGGTATGGCCTTGCAATCACCGTCGAGAAGGCGCATAATGAGGTGTATGAAACTGTGAATGCCGATCGTGGAGGTATTTCATTAATTATGCAAGGTAAGATGAAGGCGGCCCTCAAAGTTGAGGCGGCGCCTGGAGCAAAGATTGCCCTCGTTGACATTCCTGCTATCGGCCCCCGTGATGTGCTGGTCCAGGTCAAGGCGGTGTCCATCTGTGGCACGGACATGCACATCTATGAGTGGGATGCCTGGGCGCAGAGCCGGGTGCGGATCCCGCGCATCTTCGGGCATGAGTTCGCTGGTGAGGTGGTGGAGGTGGGGCATGAAGTAGTTACCCTCGTTCCTGGTGATTTTGTGGCGGCGGAGACGCATATCACCTGTGGGCACTGTTACCAGTGCCGCACCGGACAGGCGCACGTCTGCCAGAATGTGCAGATCCTGGGAGTGGACCGCGATGGGGCCTTCGCCGAGTATATCGCGATCCCTGAGAGCGTGGCCTGGAAGACGGGCAGAGAGATCGATCATAGCGTGGCCTCTATTCAAGAACCCTTTGGCAACGCGGTTCATGCCACCTATGCCGGCGAGATTGCCAATAGAACTGTGGCGGTCTTCGGCTGTGGTCCCATCGGCTTGTGGGCCGTTGGCCTGGCACGCATCTCCGCCGCCAGCACGATCTTCGCGATTGAGCCGAACGAAAAACGCCTGGCTATCGCGACCACTATGGGCGCGAACCACATCCTTAACCCACGCACCATTGATCCTGTAGAGGCTATTCTTGCTGCCACCGATGGACTGGGCGTGGATGTTGTACTGGAGATGTCGGGGCATCCGCAGGCTATCCGCCAGAGCTTCAAGGTTCTACGCAGCGGCGGGCGCGTCTCGCTCCTGGGCCTGCCTTCAGCTATGGTGGAGCTGGACCTCGCCAATGATATCATTTTCAAAGGCGCGACGGTGCTGGGCATCTCTGGGCGGCGCATCTTCGATACCTGGTACCGCACACGCCGCATTCTGGAGGCCGGGCAGCTCGACCTGAAGCAGGTGATTACGCATACCCTGCCCTTCGAGCGCTTTCATGAGGCGATGGAGATTATGCAATCGGGCGATTGTGGCAAAATTGTCATGACCTTTTGATATAGGGGGAGAACTATGGATAGGCTGCAACAATACGTGAGGAGCGAACTGGATACGTTGCGGGAGAAGGGTGTCTTTCGCCTGCCGCGCGTGCTGGAGAGCGAGCAGAAGGCCACTGTCACCATCGACGGTCGTGAGGTGATCACGCTCTCCTCGAACAACTACCTTGGCCTGACCGTCCATCCGAAGTTGCGCGAGGCCGCCATCAAGGCCATTGAGCGCTACGGCGTGGGGTCAGGCTCGGTGCGCACCATCGCGGGCACCATGTCGCTGCACAACGAGCTGGAAGAGAAACTGGCGCGTTTCAAGCATACCGAGGCCTCGCTAACCATCCAGTCGGGCTACGCCACGAACCTGGGCGTGATCTCAGCGCTGATGCAGGAAGGCGATATGATTATCAGCGACGCCCTGAACCACGCCAGCATCATCGACGGTATCCGCCTGTGCAAGTCCCCGCGCAAGGTCTTCCCGCACAAGGATATGGCCGGTCTGCGTCGTGTGCTGGAGGAGTCGAAGAGCGCCAACAAGGTGATGGTGGTCACCGATGGCGTCTTCAGTATGGACGGCGATGTGGCGCCGCTGCCGCAGATCGTGGAGCTTGCCGAAGAGTTCGGCGCCTTTGTGATGGTGGACGACGCGCATGCCAGCGGCGTCATGGGCCAGAACGGGCGCGGCACGGTCAACCACTTCGGCCTCGATGGGCGCGTGGCCTTGCAGATCGGCACGCTCTCCAAGGGCATTGGCGCGCTGGGTGGCTACGTGGCCTGTAGCCAGGATGTGCGCGATTTCCTGTTGCAGCGCGCGCGGCCGGTGCTCTTCAGCACCTCCCATCCACCCTCGGTAGTGGCGACCTGTATTGCAGCCCTGGATCTCCTGGAGCACGATAGCAGCCTCGTCGATACCCTCTGGGAGAACACGCACTTCTTCAAGCGTGGCCTGGAGCAGCTCGGCTTCAACACAGGCGCCAGCGAGACGCCCATCACCCCGGTCATCGTGGGCGAGGGTGCCCTGGCCATGCGCTTCAGCGACCGCCTCTTCGCGGAAGGCGTCTTCGCGCAGGGCATCGTCTACCCCACCGTCCCCGCCGACAAGTGCCGCGTGCGCACCATCGTCACCGCGCTGCACACCCGCGACGAACTCGCGAAGGCCCTGGACATCTTCGCGCGCGTCGGCAAGGAGCTGGGCATCATTTCGTAGATCGGCAGGAGTAGGGGTGCGGAGATGGGTAGGGGTGCCGTTTACAAGCCCCATAGACATGAAGTTAAGGG
>JBDTHH010000580.1:0-14933 GCA_039937055.1 Ktedonobacteraceae bacterium
ATTAGATCATGCGTCCGCGAAGGTCTTATCTGTCCAGGGAAAGAGGAGGAAGCACAGTATGCCAGCGAACAGTTTAGAGTACACAGCCAACCCATTACGGTGCGCGATCATTGGCTACGGGCTGGCTGGCGCGGTCTTCCATGCTCCCCTGATCGCGGCTACGCCCGGAATGACGGTGGCAGCTATCGTCACCAGCCACGCAGAACGGCAGGCACAGGCGCAGCGCGATTTTCCCAGGGCCACGATTCTACCCGTGCCTGACGATATCTGGGATCATCCCTCTCACTATGACCTCGTGGTGGTGGCGGCCCCTAATCGCACACACCTGTCGTTGGGCCTGGCGGCGATGGCGGCGGGTCTGCCAGTTGTGATCGACAAACCGCTGGCGGTCACCGTAGCAGATGCTGAGCGGCTGATCGCAACAAGCAAGCGCACCGGGAAACTGCTCTCGGTCTTCCAGAACCGGCGCTGGGACAACGACTTTTTGACGATTCGCCAGATGATCGCGTTAGATATGCTTGGTCAGATCGTGGGCTTTGAGTCGCGCTTCGAGCGCTATCGCCCGCTGCCGCGCGCTAATGCCTGGCGCGAACTTCCCAACCCGGAAGAGGCCGGAGGCCTGCTCTACGACCTCGGCAGCCACCTGATCGATCAGGCGCTACTGCTCTTCGGCACGCCTATCCGTGTGTACGCGGAGATGGAGGCACGCCGGCCAGGAGCCCAGGTAGATGACGATAGCTTTGTGGCGCTACAATTCGCCAGCAGCGTGAATGCGCATCTCTGGATGAGCACGACGACGCGCGTCTCAGGACCACGGATGCGCCTCAATGGGTTACGCGGCACATACGAGAAATGGGGATTGGACCCGCAAGAGGAGGCACTACGCACCGGCCTGCGACCAGGAGACCGCACCTGGGGTACGGAGCCACGCGAACAGTGGGGCCACATCTCTACCGAAGTGGGCGGTCTGCATATCGACGGCGCGCTGGAATCGCTTCCCGGTTCCTATGAGCGTTACTATGCCCTCCTGCGTGATGCGCTTCTGACCGACGGTCCCCCACCTGTCAACCCTGACGATGCTGTCACAACACTGCGCATCATCGAGGCCGCCCAACAAAGCGCGCGCACTAGTACAGTCATGGAGCTATAAGCTTTCGCTTTGCTCCCTACAATTAATCTTCCTACAATTTACAGCCATTAAGTATCTCACTTTCATAGCGCTTCTCAACTATTTGCGTTAAAGAAACAGTGAAAGATTAGAAAATACTGAGCCTACTTTGGAGTATACTTAGCATTCTTATTGTTGACTTGTATATATTGCTGACTTTACGTTACTGTATACAAATTGGTTGATGTTGTCTTGAGAGGGACACAACCAGGGTAGTATGATCATCGTATGCGCTACAAAAGAGTAGAGAAGAACGTCGTATGTTAGGTCACGAGGAACAGCAGCTTATTCTCACACCCCTGAGCCAGCCAGCTTCTCCGGTTAGCAGCTATCATAACGCGGTGGTCACAGCCCTTGCTGAGCGTCGTGTAGCCTGGGATGCCGCGCTGACCGAACTGATGGCCCGAACCAGAACGCTGACCGAGGCCACCAGGTTACTGGTTGAAACACTGCGTACGGGCCACAAAGTACTGGTCGCCGGCAATGGGGGGAGCGCCGCGGAGGCCCAGCATTTCGCTGGAGAACTGGTGGGACGCTTCAAGAGGGAGCGCGCCGCCTATGCCGTCATGGCCCTCACCACAGATACATCGATCATTACCGCTGTAGCTAACGACTATGGCTTCCAGGATATTTTCGCGCGCCAGGTCCAGGCATTTGGGCAACCCGGTGACCTGTTCATCGCCTTCAGCACCAGCGGTGAGTCCGAGAACATGGTACGCGCGGCGGCCCTGGGGCTGCGCCAGGGCATGAAGGTCGTAGCAGTAACCGGTGCGCAACCAAGCAGATTAGAGCGCCTGGCGACCGTGACGATACGCGTTCCCGCAGTCGATACCCCGACCGTGCAGGAGCTGCATATGGCGATTACCCATATCCTCTGTGATATCACCGAAGCGGAACTGGCCGCCTGGGAAGGAGACGCGGGCTGATGAGGCAACGAGCGGTGTTTCTCGACCGGGACGGTACCCTCGTCCACCCTTATCACTATCCATCCAGGCCCGAACACCTGCGCCTCTACGAGGGCCTTGGCCCGGAGTTGCGCACTCTCCAGGAGGCTGGCTTCCGCCTGGTAGTGATTACGAACCAGGCGGGCATAGCGCGCGGCTACTTTACCGAAGCCGATTTACAAGACATGCACGCCTACCTCACAAGAGAACTGGCGCAGTTTGGCGTACAACTCGCGGGCATCTACTATTGCCCCCACCACCCCGAAGGGGTGATCCCGGAGCTATCACGAGCATGTGACTGCCGCAAGCCCCAACCTGGCATGCTGCTGCAGGCCGCTCAAGATCTGGACCTGGACCTGCATAGCTCCTGGTTTATCGGCGACATTCTTGACGATGTTGAAGCCGGCAACCGGGCCGACTGCAACACAATCCTGGTTGACCTGGGCACGGAGCAGCCGCCCACACAGCGCATTCGTCGCCCCAACTACATCGCGCGCACTACCTGCCACGCCCTGCACATCATTGGCACTCTTGTGGACAACAATCCCACAGTGGAACTAAGCTACCAACCGCCAGGCTGGCAGTCCGCTCCCAGTTTCGTCGAGGCACCGTCTGCCACATCTCTCTAGCCCGGCAGCAAAGCAATAAGGAGGAATCAATGACCACGACCGTTGAACTGGTCAGGCGCTTCCGGCAGCTTCGGGCGCTGGTGATCGGCGACGCCATGCTTGATAGCTATCTCGAAGGAACTGCCACGCGGCTCTGTAGCGAGGGACCTGTGCCGATTGTGCGCAAAACCGCCGAGCGGCGCGTGGCCGGCGGGGCCGCCAATACCGCGGCCAACCTGCGCGCCCTGGGCGCCGATGTCGTCTTTCTGGGTATCGCCGGGCGCGATATCGCCGGCACGCTGCTTCGCGCGATCTTACGCGAGCAGGGCATCAACGATGATTGGCTCGTCGAGGATGCACTGGCCACCACACAGCATAAATTGCGTATCCTGGCGAACGGCCAGTACGTTGTACGCTTCGACGAGGGCACACAACACTATACGCCTGAGACCCGCCAACAATTGCTCGCGCACCTTGAAGCAGAGTTCCCGCGCTGCGACGTGGTGGTTGTGTCCGATTACTGCTACGGCGTCGCTTCAACCGAGGTGATTGAGCGGCTACAGGCCTTGCAAGCGGCTCACCCGCGCGTGCTCCTGGTAGACTCCAAAGGGCTGCACCACTTCCGTAACGTGGGCGCGACTGTCGTCACCCCCAACCACCTGGAGGCCCGGCTGCTGGTCGAGTACAGCCAGCCGGCGGGCACGGGTGGCAGCGAAAACGGGCAGTCGCTCGCCGAGGTCGAACAGATAGGGCGCCAGTTGCTCACGATGATCGCTACGCAGCACGCGGCTATCACGATGGCGGAGAACGGCGTATTGCTGCTTGATCGCCAGAGCCAGGCGCGGCACCTGCCAGCTCACCCGGTGGCGAAGGCCAACGATGTGGGGGCCGGCGATTCGTTCGCCTCCGCTATGGGCCTGGCTCTGGCCGCTGGAGCCAGCATCGAGGAGGCGGCACAGGTTGGCATTGATGCGGCCAGCATCGCCGTCACGAAGCGCTGGACGGCGATTGTGCAGCACCAGGAACTGCTGCAACGCGTGAGCCTGAGAGAGCATATCGCGCAGTCAGCGGCAGGCGCCGCGCCGCATGCCCTTACGCGGCTGGCAACACAGCTCAATGCCGAGCGCCTCGCGGGCAAGAAGATCGTCTTTACCAACGGCGTCTTCGACATTCTGCACGCCGGACATGTGCAGTTCCTCCGCCAGGCCAGGGCGCTTGGCGATGTGCTCGTGGTGGGCATCAACAGCGATCGCGGCGCCCGGCTGCTCAAGGGCAGGAACCGCCCGATCAATAGCGAGCAGGACCGCATGGCCCTGGTGGCGGCCCTCGACCCGGTTGATTACGTGACACTCTTCGACGAGGATATCCCCGCCACGCTTATCCGCACGCTACGACCACATATCCACGTCAAAGGCGGCGACTACGTTGACGAGGCGCTGCCGGAGGCCCGGGCGGTGGAAGAGGTCGGCGGACACGTGGTGATCCTGCCGCTGGCCAACAACCTGAGCACCAGCAGCGTCATCGACCGCATCATCGCCACAGCCTTCGATCACGAGATTGGAGTCGAGGGATGATTGACGAACAATGGCGTTCAGCGCGCAATGTGCTGGTGGTGCGACTCGACAACCTGGGCGATGTGCTGGTGACCACACCGGCCATCCACGCGATCAAGACCTCACTGCCAGACACGAAGCTCACTCTGCTGGCCAGCGGTATCGGCGCGCAGGTCGGGCAACTCAATCCCGATATCGACGATGTGATTGTCCACCAGGCGCCCTGGATGGACCCCTGGCGCACGCTGCCACACGATAGCCAGCGCGAGCAGCGCATGATCGCCACCCTGCGAGCGCGCGCATTCGATGGCGCGATTATCTTCACCTCGTTCCGCCAGAGCGCCCTGCCGGCGGCCTATCTCTGCTACCTTGCCGATATCCCGTTGCGGCTAGCGGCCTCGCTTGATGGGCCAGGCTCGCTGCTGACCACGCGCCATAAGCACCCGGAACATATGATGCACGAGGTTGAGCGCGGCCTTGATCTTGTCGGGGCTATCGGCCTCACGACAGACGAGCTTGATCTTGTGCTTAGAGTACCAAATGAAGCCAGAGTCGGGATCATTGACCTGCTGCTGAGCGCGCATATCGAGCGCCGTCATCCGCTGGTCGTGGTTCATCCCGGATGCAGCATGCCCGCGCGCACGTATCCATGGGAAATGTTTGCCGGGGTGCTTGATCTGCTGGTTGAGCGGCTCGATGCGGTGGTCGCGCTGACAGGAGCACATGATGAGCAGGAACTGGTGACGCGGGTGCATGAGCGCGTACAGCCACATCACCGGAGGGCGGTGCTTCCGCTGGCCGGCAAGCTGTCCTTCCCGCAGCTCTGCGCCCTGATCGAAGCCGCCGATCTGACAGTCACGAACAACACGGGGCCGATGCACATCGCGGCAGCCGTCAAAACGCCGGTCGTCGCGCTGTTCGCCCTGACCAATCCACCCGAGCAATGGGGACCGTGGCGCGTGCCTCACCGGCAGCTCTATCACGATGTGGCCTGCCGGATCTGCTACAGCCGCGTCTGCCCCTATGGGCACGAATGCCTGCGCCTGGTCACCCCGGCAATGGTCGTTGATGCCGCCAGAGAACTGCTCACAGATGTGAATACGCTTGAAGCTGGCGGCGCGTGTTTATATGGGGAGTCGACCTCACTGGTAGCCCATTGGGAGGGAGTCAATCAATGAACGCCTGGCTGGCGGCGCGCAATATCCTGGCGGTGCGCCTGGACAATATCGGAGACATCATTATGCTTGGACCGGCCCTGCGCGCGGTCAAAGAAACATCGCCCCAGGCACGCGTTACCCTGCTGGCAAGTCCGGCAGGCACCGCTGCCGCGCCACTGTTACCCTGGATCGATGAAGTGATCACCTGGCGTCCCATCTGGCAGGATGTGGGTGGACGCATGCCACATGAGCCGGCACGCGAACGCGAGCTGATCGAGCTGCTGGCGGAACGACACTTCGATGCGGCGCTCGTCTTTACCTCGTTCAGCCAGACGCCCCACACGCCCGGCTATGTCTGCTACCTGGCAGGCATCCCGCTGCGCGCGGGCGAGTCACGAGAGTTCGGCGGCAGCACCCTGACCACCGAGCTGAAGGCCGCACCAGAAGAACTGCACCAGGTCGAGCGTAACCTGCGCCTCGTTGAGCACCTGGGATTCGTTGCCAGAGACCGCCGCCTGGTCGTTGCTCTCTCTGAAGAGGCGCGGCAGACCTCCCGTACCCTGCTCACGCGCGTTGGACTGGACCCTGATGCGCCCTTTATCCTGCTCCATCCCGGAGCCAGCGCCCAGGCCCGTCGCTACCCGGCAGAGCGCTATGGAGCAGTGGCACATTTGCTTGATCAGCGCGGCTGGCAGGTGCTGGTGACCGGGAGCGAACGTGAGGCAGCGCTCATTGAGACGGTGACAAAACAGGCTCCAGGCGCGCGCGCGCTTGCCGGTGGGACAACGCTGCCAGAGTATGCTGCGTTGATCGAGCGAGCAGCCCTGGTGATCTGTAACGACACACTGCCTATGCACCTGGCTGATGCCGTCGCGACCCCGCTGGTCGTGCTGTTCTCCGGCACCGACTACGAGGACCAATGGCGCCCACGCCGGGCACGGGCCAGGCTCCTGCGCCGTCCCACCCCCTGCCATCCATGTTACCTCTTTGAATGTCCTATCGGGCACCCCTGCCTGGCTATCGCTCCGCAGGAGGTTGTAGAGGTCGCAGAACAGCTTCTAGCGGCCAACGACGAGATGGGTATCATGGATCACTTGAGCACATCGGGGGGCAACAATCGATGATGAACTGGGCCGATCTGCCAACGCTGAAACTGGAGGAGCCGCGACGGATCGCCATCCTGCGCGCCCTGCAACTCGGTGATATGTTGCAAAGCGTGCCGGCGCTACGCGCCATACGCGCCCGCTTTCCGCACGCTGAAATCACCCTCATCGGCCTGCCATGGGCCGCGTCGTTCGCGCGCCGCTTCCAACGCTATATCGATCGCTTCGTCGAATTCGCTGGCTATCCGGGCATCAGCGAGGTTGAGGTCGATCCACAGCGCACAGCGCGTTTCATCGAGGAGCAGCAGGCTCACGGCTATGATCTTGTCGTACAGATGCATGGCAGTGGCAAGATCAGCAACACGCTCGCGCTGGCCCTGGGGGGCCAGGTAAGCGTTGGCTATTACGACCTTGCCGCCCCGGCGCATGAACTCACCCTCGCCATACTCTATCCTGAGAACTGGCCGGAGGTGCTGCGCAACTTGGGTCTCGCCAGACTACTTGGCTGCACCGATCTGGCGACCTGGCTCGAATTTCCGCTCTTCAATGAGGACCTGGTTGAGGCGGCCGCACTGCTACGCGCGTTGCCCAGGGTGGACCGTCCCTGGATAGGGCTACATGCCGGCGCGCGCCCTCCCGCTCGCCGTTGGCCGCTCGAGCGCTTCGCGCGCGTTGGCAATGCACTGATGCAGCGCTTCGGAGCGCAGATCATCCTGACCGGTGGACCGGGTGAAGAGATCATGGCCCGGACGGTGGAGGAGCACCTGTCCGAGCCTGCGCTCAACCTTGCCGGACAGACATCACTCGGCACGCTTGCTGGGGTGATCAGCAAACTCGATCTCTTCATCAGCAACGATACGGGGCCAGCTCACATCGCCAACGCGGTAGATACATTTAGCATCACGCTCTTTGGTCCCGCTGACCACAGACGCTGGGCGCCACTTGACCAGGCGCGTCATCCCATCATCCGGCAGCCCGTTGAGTGCAGTCCTTGCGGTTTCTGGGAGTGTCCTATCGACCACCGCTGCCTGCGCCGCATCAGCCCGGAGATGGTCAGCGAAGTCGCCACCAGGTACCTGCAAAAGGTACCGCTACGAGGTAGGTAAGGGAGTTAGCACATGCAGCGCTTAAAAATTTTGATCTGGCATATTCACGGTAGCTATCTCAATACGCTGGGTCGCATTGAGCACGACTGGTATCTCCCTACCAGGCCGGGACGCCCCGAAGGTTACGGTGGGCGCGGTCCTACCTTTGACCTGCCCGACTATGTCCGCGAGGTGCCGGCCGAGCAGGTGCGAGACCTCAAGCTTGATCTGATCATCTACCAGACCCCGAAAAACTACTTCGAGGACCAGTTCGAGATCTTGAGTCCTGAACAGCAAAGGTTGCCCAGGATCTACCTGGAGCATAACACGCCAAAGCCCCACGCAACCGATACGCGCCATCCCATCGCTGATCCCAATGTGCTCCTTGTGCATGTCACCCACTATAACCGCTTGATGTGGGACAACGGGCAGACACCAACCAGAGTGATTGAGCACAGTGTTGCCATTGACCCGGCAGCCGAGTATCGCGGCGATCTCGACAAAGGCATCACCGTCATCAACGGCCTCCAGAAGCGCCCGCGCATCGCCGGGCACGATATCTTCTTGCAGGCGCGCGAACAGGTGGCGCTCGATGCGGTAGGGATGGAGACCGAGGCACTGGGCGGGCTGGGCGATGTGCCGTATCGCGACCTGCACCGCCTCATGGCGAATTATCGCTTCCTGTTCAGTCCGATTCGCTACACCAGTCTCCCGCTCGCCGTGATCGAGGCCATGACTATCGGCATGCCGGTTGTGGCCCTGGCAACGACCGAGCTACCAACAGTGATCGAGAACGGCGAAAGCGGCTATCTCTCTTGCAACATTGACGAACTGATCAGCCACATGCAATTCCTGCTGACCAATCGCGGCGAGGCACGCCGCCTGGGCCAGAACGCGCGCGCAGTCGCCCACGAGCGCTTTGGTCTCGACCGCTTCACGCGAGATTGGAACGAAGCGTTTGCGCTCGTCACACAACAATAAGGCTTTTTTGTAGGCTATTGAGAGGATAAAGTCAATGGAGCGACATACACGGATTGCGTTTTTAAGCGAACATGCCAGCCCTACTGCCCTGCTTGGGAGCGCTGACGCCGGCGGTCAAAACGTCTACATTGACGAGGTGAGCCGCAACCTGGCACAGCGCGGCTATGCCGTCGATGTTTTTACGCGCCGCGAAGACCCTCACGCTCCCGAAATCATCGAGTGGGCGCCCGGAGTGCGCGTGATCAATCTGCCAGCCGGGCCGCCACAACGTTTTTCCAAGGATGATCTCTGGCCCTTTATGCCGGAGTTTCGCGACTCCTTCCTCACTTTTATGGAGCGCGAAGAGACGCACTACGACCTGCTGCATGGGAACTTCTGGCTCTCTGGCTGGGTGGTGACCGAGCTGCGGCGCCGGCTGGCTATCCCCGCCATCCAGATCTTCCATGCGATGGGAAAAACCAAGAGCCGTCACCAGGGCAAGGCCGACACCAGCCCTGGCGACCGCATAGCAACGGAGCTGAGGGTGATCCGTGAGGTCGATATACTGATCGCGCAGTGTCCAAACGAGCGGGACGAGTTGGTCAACGACTATGGCGCCGACCCCGACAAGGTCGTCATTATTCCCTCAGCAGTCAACACCGAGACGTATCGCCCGGTGGAGCGCGCGGAGGCCAGGCGACGCATCGGGCTGGACCCCGGCGGGAAGGTCATTGTGTACGTCGGGCGCATGCTGCCGCGCAAGGATATTCGCAACATCGTGCGCGCGCTGGCCCTGCTGGTACACCGCTACCAGCAAGAGAGCGACCAGCAGGCGTCCCCGGTGACACTGCTAATTGTCGGCGGCGAGACGGCCACACCCGATCCTGTGGCCACGCCTGAGATCGGCGAGTTGCAGCGCCTGGCAAGCGAGCTTGGTGTATTGGATCACATACGCTTCGTAGGCAAGCGGCAACCGGAGGTTTTGCGCTACTACTACAGCGCCGGCGACATAGCCGCCACCACCCCCTGGTACGAGCCGTTTGGGCTGACCCCGCTGGAGGCCATGGCCTGCGGCCGTCCCGTCATCGGCTCAGCCGTTGGCGGCCTGACCTACACTATCGAGGATGACGTGACAGGCTTTCTTGTGCCACCACGCGACCCCGAAGCGCTTGCTGACCGCCTGCACGAGGTCTTCAGGCAGTCGGAACGCGGTATATGCATGGGACACGCGGCGCGCTTGAGAGTAGAGAGCGAGTTCACCTGGTCGATTGTCGCCATGCACACCGCCGCGCTTTATGAGCAGTTGCTTGCGAAGCATGAACGTGAAACATGGCCAGTCGAGGCCCTGTCAGGCTCGCTGCCTTACGTTCCAGGCAATCAGTTGCCAGGAGGGAGCGATTTTGGCATTAGTTGAGGTTCTTATTCCAACATACAGGCGCAAAACAGGGCTGGCCATCGTGCTCACAAGCCTGTTAAGCCAGACCTTCACCGATTTCGATGTGATTATCTCAAAAAGGATTGCAGTATGCTAAATAACACCTTGAAGGACAAAGTAGTGCTGGTCACAGGCGCGGGGAGCGGCCTGGGAGAGGCCACGGCTCATGCCTTCGCCGGCGCGGGGTGCGCGATCGCCTGCCTCGATATCAACGAGCAGGCGGCCACACATGTCAGTGAGGCTCTGAAGAAACAGGATGTCGACAGTGTAGCGCTCCAGTGCGACGTGAGCAGCGCTGAAGCCGTCTTCCAGGCCGTAAAGGCCGTCAGCGAGCAATTTGGGCGCCTGGATATCGTCGTTAACTGCGCGGCCATCGATCACACGCTCTCGGTCGAGGAGATGAGCATCGAGCAGTGGGACCAGGTGATCAACGTCAACCTGCGCGGCCCATTCTTGCTGGCGAAGGCGGCGCTCCCGCTGATGCGCGCGCAGCACTCAGGCCATATCATCAACATCGCTTCTACCGCCGCCACACGAGCCTGGGCCAACGCCTCCGCCTACCATGCCTCGAAGTGGGGCCTGGTCGGCTTCAGTCGCGGCCTCGGCGTCGAGGGCCGGCCCAATGGTATCCGCGTCACCACGATTATCCCCGGCGGCATGCGCACACACTTCTTTGATCGTTTCGCCGATCAGGGTATACCCATGCCCCAACAGGAGAACCTGCAAGATCCCGCGAATGTTGCTCAGATCATCGTGTTCGCCACCCAGGTTCCGCCAGAATCGGCGCTCCAGGAGGTGATCATTACCCCGATGACAGAGACGAGCTGGCCCTGATAGGCTACTACTCTTTACGCAGTTTCCAGATGTTCTCCATCGGCCAGTGCCTGGCCCACTCTGTCTCGGCAGCGTTGCGGTAGGTACTGGCGACACTGGTGGGCGGACGCGTCTCGATCAGGTCCTCGACCACGAAGCCCACGCGCCGGAAGAGTCGGATCCACTCGCCGTAGGGCAACTGAAAATCTACCTCGTCCTCCCATTCCAGGTGGCGCATGCCGAAGTAGTCGTTGATGAGCGTACGCTCAACCTGGTCCGTCTCCATGCTGTGACATACGATGGAAAAGGGCGTTGCGGTCATGAAGGCGAACAACCCACCGGAGCGCAAAAGACGCGCAGCTTCAGGCACAGTCCGAAAAGGGTCGCAAAACGTCATCGCGCCCCAATCACAGAAGACAATATCGAAGCTGGCGTCAGGGAGCGGCACATCCTCGGCGCTGGCTTCGATGAGTGGAAAGTTCATGCCGGCCTCTTGCAGCAAACGGCGAGCATGATGAAGCTGACGCGCCGAGACATCGAGGCCAACAGGCCGCGCACCAAGCTCTGCCAGGGCCAGCGACCAGCGGGCCGCTCCGCAGCCAAACTCCAGCACATCCTTTCCCGCGACCTCGCCGAGAACATGTAGCTCTGCCTCCGGGATACGCCAGACGCCCCAGCCCATGGCGTTCTCGCCTGAGAGCACGCTGTCATGTCGTTGCTGATACGCGTCGCTGCTGGCTTCCCACATGGTCCGATTCTTCTGGGCATGCGTTGAGAGGTGAGCTAACCGTGTGTTCTGATCGTTGTCGGTACTCATAGCTGGTCCTTTCCAGGCTTTTTAGTTGCTAATCTAACTGAATACTGCAATGTTTCTTGGAATCCAACTCTCAAGGAAATACCACAAATGATGAAGAGTTTCTTCATACGTTACCTCTCCTGTTTGACGAGATGTGTCACTTCTCCTTCAGGCAATGTCTGGTTATAGGTACGATCGGGATTGATCTGTTGCAGCGTCGCAGCCTGCTCAGAGGCAACGAGCACTTCGCGGGGCTGGATGGTCTGCCACACGCGATAGGCAGCGCCAGGCTCCTCGTGCCGATAGATAAAACGGCATTCCACCCCGGCCTCCTGGGCCAGGTGGTTCGCTCTGCCCAGGTCGATTCTGGCGCGCTCGTCACGCAGGTGGGGTTCAACGAGCCTGAACATCTCTGGCTTTTGATCCGAGGCTTGCGCGCCCAGATACAGGAATACAACGTGTTGCTTGCCAGTATTCTGAAGCGCCGCGTGCATCACAGCTTCATTATGCCCATCTTGAGATGTCAGGACTGCCAGAACCGCATCAGAAAAATCTCGCTCAACACCGGTTACCAGAACCGGCACGCGTCCCCTGCGCTTGCGAATAGTGGCATTCGTATACGCTATTCCCATCCCGATGAGGGCCACCGACCCACCAAAGGCGGTAGCCAGGGGCTTAGCGACCAGGTTGGTAGACCATGCTGTGAGCACAAGAACTGTAGTGATAATGCCAAGCCAGAAATTGAGCGTTGACCGCGTCCAGCGCCCCTCAGCTTCCGGCGCCTCAGATGAGGCCGTCTGCTGTTTTACCCTCTCTTCCTGAGCCATGCGCCCATCTCCGCCTTCGGGAGCCGTATCTTGTGCCTGCGCCTCATGACCTGACGCTGATTGCTCTCCCTGCGCAGTCGGTTGCTCATTGAGGCTGGCGGGATGCACACCCTGGGTGACCTCACGTTGCCGGACTTTGCGTTCCCGGTAGCGTACAATATCCATGCTCAGACAGGTCAATGTAAAGGCCCCCAGCAGACCGAAGGCATACATATCGCCCAGCTTGTTGATATCTCCATGCACGAGCAACAGCACGATGATCGGGATAAGCGTTGAGAGCGCGATCGAGTAGTGAGGCGTTCCCCGGAATACGTTGCGCTTCAAGATAAACTGGGGGAAGAACTCCATACGCGAGAGCGCCATAAATACATGGTAGGACCCGATAATAGCCGTATTGCTGGCGAAGACTAACAGCGCGCTGGCGCTGATAGCAACCTCCGTCTGTAACAGAAGCCCTCCCCCATACCCACCAAGCAGCGAGATGAGCTGGGATGAAAGCACAGAATTGACCGCGGCCTTCGGGAGCAAGAGCGTGGACAGGATCGTCAGCAGTGGGCTGGTCAGGCCAACCGTCAAGATAACCAGGAAGAGGGCCAACTTGCCTACGGTGCGCCGGGGCAGTTTCATGTCAGGCGAGAGCTGCGAGATGCTCTCCAGGCCCGAAAATGCCAGGAACGAGCCCGCGAAGCCCGTGAGCAGAAGAACGGGGGTGACAGCTCGGCCAGAAAACATCTGTGGAAACAGGCCCAGGAACGTCGACAGCGACATATGCGCAAAGACAGTGACCAGGATGGCAATATCGCTGATAAACGCGATGACCGCCCCGATGAGGCTAACTTTAGCGCTTTCACTGACACCAACCCAGTTGAGGATACCCAGCAGGACAAGGATAATCAGGGTGATCCACAGGGTAATAGTCTGGCCCAGGAAGTGCGTCTGAGGGCCAATCGCGGGAAGGACGACGCTCAAGTAGAGCATTCCTGAGAGGCAGCTAATCGCCGCCGTGAGAAAATAGTCAACCAGGATAAACATGCCGCCCAGGGCGCCAAACCAGCGATTGAGCGCTCTGGCTGCCACGGTAACAACGCCGCCACCCTGGGGGAAACGATAGGTGATCTCGACATATTTGAAGGTAAGCAAAATAAAGACGATCATTGTTAGCAGGACAAAGAAGCCTGCCAGTCTCCCCACGGTTCCATAGAGAATGCCCGGAACATAATAAATAGAGGTGCCAATATCCGCGAAGACGACTGCCCAGCAGAGCAATGGTCCCAGTCGCTGACTCGTCTGTTCTTCATTCTCTTGCGTCTTGCCCGCCGACTTCGGCGCCCGCATCTGGTTCTGCATACTGGTCTATCCCCCTCTTCTCAGTACACTCTTACAACAAGGCGCACCCGACGCGGAGAAACTCTTTTCCCTATCTCATGTAGCACGTATGAGGGATCTCTCAGGTTCTAGCGCGTGCCTCATCTCATGGATCGCTCTTCTATAGACCTAATAATAGGGGTCCCCAATTGCAAAAACGTTGTTCAGCGTCTTATAGTGATAAGTAGGGTCCGCTACTCTCGCACTAAGAAGTCTCCTAGTGCATTGTCACAAGATCTCTTTGGGAAAGAAAGGAAGCGTGGGGAACACCCCACACCCCGGCAGGGAAGATCCCCTGCACCCCCTTTCCCGAACCTCTTCTGTGTTTTTGCACTAGTTTTCATATCTTGCTATTAGGAAGGGAAACAATGATCCACAAAACAGCTACCTCCGCAGGCGGTATCATCTTACGAGAAATCGACGGTCAAATCAAGATCGCTCTGGCCCAGCGTGCAAGTATGCCTATAACCTGGGTCCTGCCTAAAGGACATGTTGAGGCCGGTGAAACGCTCGAACAAACGGCCCTGCGCGAAATCTATGAGGAGACTGGCCTCAGCAACATCCAACTCGTTGCGTATCTTGGCACTATTCCCCGCGAATCCACGAAACCCAATGGTGATATCGTCCACAAAACCATCCACTTCTATCTGGCCTACGCCCTCCAGTCCTCGCAGGCAACGGCTCCTACCGACCGCTCGTTCACTGCCGTGAGCTGGTTCACGCCCAATCAAGCCCTCGACCTGCTTCCTTACGAAGAGGAAAAAGCGTTTTTCAAAGAGCATTTAGGAGCATTGTTCCAGAGTAAATAAGAGCAAACAAAAAGAGCTAGCAACTTAATGCTAGCTCTTTTCAAGAATTTTCCTTGACACCGAATCTAGATTCTTACCTCAATTTTACTGAGAGACACACGACCGGCACACGCCTCCCTGATCAGCCTGCTTCAGGCGATCCAGGGGACCATCGAGAAACCGGGGTCACTCCCCAGAGGGAGCACCACGGGTCGGCGCTCGTTCGCTTCCCTCTCCCTGACACTGCGTATGTGAGAGACAAGCCGTTCGATCATTAGGGCCGCTCAGCTCCACCTGTTACCAGGCGTCCACCTGCGGTCTATCAACCAGG
>JBDTHH010000581.1:0-7641 GCA_039937055.1 Ktedonobacteraceae bacterium
GCGCTGGCATCGAAGATATGTGGCTCGCCGTTGTACTGCACCACCGCGATCCATATCACATAGAGCAAGGATAGGCCCAGCATGACAAGCGCTACTGGATGCAGCGCCCCCGTCAACACGTGCCACCCCCGACCCCATAACCTGCCGCCGGCCTGACCGTTTTCGTGTACGGGCGTCGCTGGCCCGCGCCCTGTAGACTCATCATATTCTACGTCATCTATCCAGAACCTCTTACTTACAACAGCTACCAACGCCTCGCCCATCATCACCACCAGCAGTACCAGCACGGCCGCGAGCAGTGTGCGGGCAACAGTATCGATGACCTCTGCCGTGAAGGGAGCGGCATCCACAGGGAAAAACGTGCTCGCCACTGGAAGATTATCGCCTGCACCTGGCTCGAAGCGCGTCACCGCGATGTGGCGATCGTTGCGGTCAATCGTGATGTGCAGGATGCTGCCATTCGCCGCGACAAGGTTCAGCGTGCGAGGCGTTTCAGGGCGCTGGAGTAGTACGCTTATGTGTAGCGTGCTGGCAGGCGGCAGTGAGATACTGGCGCCATTCGCGGGCCAGTCGCTTTGCGCGCGCAGGCGACCATCGGCCCATATCTGCGCAGCGCGCCAGCGGCTCGTGCCATCCAGGTCGCGCATCCAGGACTGGAAAAGATAATAGGGCGACGTGGCCTCCTGGCTTAGATAACCTGTATCGAGCGAGTAGTTGTTGGTGCTATCGCTGCCATCGAGTTGATACTCGTGGATGGTTGGATCGTACCAGACGAACTGCAATGTAGTGAGGGCCGTGGTTGCGCCAAGAGAGGTAGTCGTGCCATCAGCAGAGAGTGTTGCCGTACCGTTGCGCACATCAACGTCCAGCGGGAACGCGGCCTGATAGCACAGAGCATCAACTGCCAGCAAGATCCCTGCCAGCGCTACCAGGATGATGAACCTGCGAAGCAGGCCAGAGTGCAGCCACTTCACGCTTTTCTTTGCCTCAACGCCTCGTACAGTACAATACTGCCGGCCACGGCGGCATTTAACGAATTGATGTTACCATGCATGGGGAGGCGAACAAGCAGGTCACAGTGCTCACGGACCAGGCGACTGATGCCTTTGCCCTCGTTGCCCACCACCAGGGCCAGGCCGCCGGTGAGATCGGCCTGATAGTAGAGCTGTTTGGCCTCCCCGGCCAGCCCGATGACCCAGATATTCTGCTTCTTCAGGGAGTCGATGCTGCGCGTGATGTTGGTTTCCTGGGCGATCAGCAGGTACTCGGTGGCGCCGGCGGAGGTCTTGACGACGGCCGCGGTGATCTCGGCGGCGCGGTGCTCTGGGATGATCACGCCGTGGATGCCCGCGGCCTCCGCGCTGCGCAGCAGCGAACCCAGGTTATTGATGTCCTGGATAGCGTCCAGGATGAGCAGGAAGGGGGCTTCATTTTTACGCGCGGCGTAGGCCAGCATCTCAGCAATCGTGGCGTATCTTCGCGCGTCGACGATGGCCAGGCAGCCCTGGTGGACGGCTCCGTGGCTCAACTGGTCGAGCCGCGAACGTGGCACGGTCTCAATGGGGATGTGTTGCTGTCCCGCCTCCTGCAGAATCGTGGCCACTGCTGCTGCCGGCGCCTCACGCTGCCCCTCCGCCAGTAAAATACGTCTGACCGGGCGCGCCGAGCGCAGCGTTTCTAAGACAGGATTGCGACCCCAGATATAATCGGGCATGGGGACCTCTCAGATATGGTTTTTACAGGGGCGATCCTTGCCGGGCCGCCCACCCGCTTGAGAGTATAGCACAAACGTATAGAGATGCGGCACACACATCTAGCCTTGTACGCCTCATCCCTGCGCGTTTGTGTTTTCCTGGCCAGAAGAAAACAAGCCAAACAGCTCGCGGACGGGCGCGAAGCTCCTGCGATGGTGCGGGGTGGCCCCGTGTGCCTGCAAGGCGGCCAGGTGGACCTCGGTTCCATAGCCTTTATGGCGAGCGAACCCATAGGCGGGATAGCGCTCGTGAAGTTCAAGCATCAGGTGGTCGCGCGTGACCTTGGCGATGATCGAGGCGGCGGCGATGGAGAGGCAGCGCGCGTCCCCCTTGATGATAGATCGCTGCGGCAAAGGGATATCGGGTAGGAGCAAGGCATCGAGCAGCAGGGCATCGGGAGCCAGCGCCAATTGGGTGAGGGCGGAGCGCATGGCATGTTTGGTGGCCTGCAAAATATTACGTTCATCGATGAGTTCAACGGAGCCGATGCCCACGCCTACCGCCAGCGCCTCTTGCATGATAACCGTGTAGAGGCGCTCTCGTTGCTGTGCCGTCATCTGCTTGGAGTCGCGTACCCCCACGAAGCAAGGCAGGTGTTCCTCGTCGAGCGGCAAAATGACGGCCGCGGCTACCACAGGACCGGCCAGACAGCCACGCCCTGCCTCATCCAGTCCGGCAATAGCATGATAGCCCTGTAGCAACAGGGCCATCTCTTCTTCCACGGTTGGCTCTTGCGCCTTACTCGCTGACACTTTCACGTGTGCTCGTGGTTGTGCGGGCAACGCTAGCAAGTCGCGCGGCTTTGGCGGCAGCCTCTTCCTTCTTCACCGGGCGAAGTTCTTTCAGGCGAGCGGCCTTGCCTGAGCGACCGCGCAAGAAGTAGAGCTGCTTGCGGCGCACGCGTGCATGGCGCAGCACCTCGATCTTCTCGATACGCGGAGAGTTGATCAAAAATGTGCGCTCGACGCCAATGCCATGCGAAGCGATACGACGCACAGTAAAGTTGCGATTGATGCTGCCGCCGCGCAGGCGGATCACGATGCCCTCAAAGGGTTGCAGGCGCTCGCGGTTCCCCTCGACAACCCGTACTTGCAGGCGTACGGTATCGCCTGACTTCATTTCCGGTACGTCGCTACGGACCTGTTCACCTTCGACCGCAGTCAGCAACGCTCTTCCCGCTGGCCTGGCTATAACCTGTTTATCAGCCATTCTTCCTATACCTTCCTGTGCGCTTCCTGCTCAGTCCCTCGTACTTAGTCGGCGGGAGAGTACTCGTGTGTTGGCGGAGCATTCGGCGCGCGAACTACTTGATTGCGTTGAGCTGCTTCATCAAACGCGACTTACGGCGAGCAGCGTTATTGGGGTGAATGACCCCTTTTTTGGCCGCGCGGTCCAGTTCGCTGGCGGCTTTGCGGACTGCTACTTCGGCGCTATCTGTCCCGGCGCCAATCGCCTGCCGGGCCTTGGTTATTTCCGTTTTCACGGTCGATTTAATCATGCGGTTGTGCAAGCGGCGCTTCCGCTCCTGGCGCATGCGCTTTTCCGCAGAGGGATTATTGGGCATGTAAGTACAAATCCTCCCCAAAACAGCGGCCCCGCTCCGGGCTGCTTCACGAAAAAATGCCGACTTTTCGTCGGACTGAGTGCTCATGGATTATAGCAGAAGTAAGATAGAAATGTCAAACAGCGCCCCTACCCCCCCCTTGCATCTTGTTCTCGAAAAGATGAAATCGGTGGAGGGGCGAGGCCGCTTAGTAGATCATCATCGCGTCTCCATATGTTGTGTGGGAGTACATCCAGGCCGCCTGCTGTTCCTGCATATTGATGCAGCCGTGGCTGCCGTTGCCTGAGAATAGCGTGTCACCACTGGCGTCGGCGTGCGGGAAATTGGTGCCGGGACCATAGTTGTAGCGCCAGTAGCTATCGTGGATGAAGTAGCCGCCGGTATGGTACTCCATGGCATAGTTGATATTGGTGTCCGGGTACCAGAATGCCGAACCCTTAGGCTCGCTCGATTTAAACTTTGTCGGCGATTGGCGCAGGAAGATATGCCACACTCCCGGAGGCGAGGGCTTCAGGTATTGCCCGGTGGTAACGTGGAACGCGTTGACCAGCTTGCCATTCTGGTAGAGGCGCAGCGTCTGCTCGATCAGCGAGACCACGATCACCTGGCCCTGCATCAGGCCATAATGGTTCATCAATTGCATATCGGTCGCGTGGGGTTGGTTCCACGGAGTTTTATCGCTATAATCGGTCTCCATAGCGTGCAGGTGGCGCGTATCGATGGTGACGAGGTCGATGGCTCCCTTATAGTCATCGAGCGTCTGCGCCGTCTGCACGGCGATATCCGCGTCCGAGCCAATGCCCTGGGCGTCGTATTCGTAGTCCAGGTGATAGGAGGCCCCATTGTAGGCGTCGTGATACTGGTGCGCAGTTCCCCAGCTTGTTACCTCGTGGTGAAATTGCTGGAGCAGGTAGCTGGCTTTGCCCCTGTACAGCGGGAACTGGATGGAGGCGATATCGCGATCGATCTGCGCGGAGACCTTGAGAAAATCACCGATGCTTTTGGCCTGTGTAAGCGCTGTCTTATCTGTATCGAGGCGCTGCTGGAACGTGTTGACGCTCTGCCCATATTGTTTGGCCTGGTCGATATCGGCACTGAACTGTTGGAGCTTAGCAGCTCCAACGTAAGGGATGGCCTGCGTTGAGATCACCACCGTTTGCTGCAAATGCGTATTCAACTGGTCGAGGAGCTGCTGGTACGCCTCGGCGGTGCTGGCGCCCCGGAAAATCTGGAGGTCAGCGTCGGCCTCCTGGTTAAGAGCCGTCGTATCCAGGCGTGATTGCTGCAACTGGTGGATGGTCTGCTGGAATGATGTCAGGAGATCATTCACAGGCCCCATGAGGTGCAGCGCCTGTATGCCATTCTTCGCGTCCGCGCTGATTTTTACATAATCCTTTGGATATTGCGCCTGGGCGAGGAGGTTCTGGTCCCTGGTAAGCTGGTCCTGGAAAATCTTGGCTTCGACAAAGCCCTGGCCCTGCCGCTGTGTCAGCGCCCCCTCGAAGGTCTGGAGGTCGAGTGATGCCTGGTAGTCAAGCTGCTGCGTGGCCTGGGACTCCAGACCGCGCACCTGGACTGAGAGCAACTGGTAACGTTGTGCCAGGTTAGAGTAATAATCGGTCGCCGGCTGATCACTGAAGACGGTGAGTGGCGCGGTTGTGCCGCTCAACTGCGTTTTTTGATGGATGATCGGCTGTAACAGAGAATCGGGCACGCCAATACTCTGCGCATGGACGATCTGGCGATCAAGCTGTGTCTTGTTCTGGTCTGCCTTCTGTTGGGTCTGTGGATCACCATTACACGCGCTCAAGAGAAGCATTATCAGTAATGATAGTGATACGACCAGTATATTTTTGCTAATAGGCCGCTTAGAAACTACACGTTGTTTCATTTTCCGGGACCGCCTCCTGCCTTATAAGGCCCGTAGGTATGATAGAGAAAAATAGGGTCTCTAATAATATATACGTTTATTACCTTAATACGTCACATGCATACCACTTATATACGAGGAGGCAGGGCCTGAATGCCCTGCCTCGTGCTCTAAGCCAGCCCCTGTTCCAGGTCCGCGAGCAGATCATCTCTATCCTCAATGCCCACAGAGAGGCGGAGCAGGGTATCGGTCAGCCCGCGCTCCTCGCGTATCTCTTTGGGGATGGAGCCGTGGGTCATGGAGGCGGGATGGCAGACCAGCGATTCGATGCCGCCCAGGCTCTCGGCGAGCGTGAAGATCTTGAAACGGCGTACCACCCGCTCGACATCGGCGAGCGTGCCTTTACATTGGAAGGAGACCATGCCGCCGAAGCCGCTCATCTGGCGTTTGGCCAGCTCATGATCGGGGTGCGACGGCAGGCCCGGATAGTAGACCTTCTCCACGCGTGGATGCTCTACAAGGAAACCGGCGACGGCGCGCGCGTTCTCCTCGTGCTGGCGCATACGCACCGCCAGCGTCTTGACTCCGCGCAATGTGAGCCAGCAATCAAAAGGCGATGGCACGCCGCCCGCCGCGTTCTGATAGAACTTGATGGCCTCGTGTAGCTCCTGTTTGTTGGTTACCAGCGCGCCGCCGATGACATCGCTGTGTCCGTTGATGTATTTGGTAGTGCTGTGAACGACGATGTCCGCGCCCAGTTTCAGCGGCTGCTGGAAATAGGGGCTGGCGAAGGTATTGTCTACCACAAGCAGCAGGTTATGGCGTTTAGCGATCTCCGCGACCGCCGCGATATCTACCAGCCTGAGCAGCGGATTAGTGGGTGTCTCCAGCCAGATCAGCCGGGTGTTCGGGCGAATAGCCTGTTCGTAGGCCGCCAGGTGGTGCGCCGGCACATAGCTGGTTTCGACGTTATAGCGCCGCATGACCCGCTCAAAGATACGGTAACTGCCACCATAGAGGTCATCGCAGGCAATCACATGGTCGCCCGCGCTGAGCAGGCTGAGAATAGCGGTTTCAGCCGCCATGCCTGAAGCGAAGATCAGCCCATATGGACCCTCTTCAAGCGCCGCCAGGCACTCTGCCAGGGCGGTGCGTGTGGGGTTGTCAGTACGCGAATACTCGTAGCCTTTATGATCTCCTAGCCCGGCCTGGGCATAGGTCGAAGTCTGAAAAATCGGCGGCATAATCGCGCCGGTGGAGGGGTCCGGTTTCTGGCCGGCGTGAATGGCCTTTGTCGAGAACTTCATCGAAAATCTATCTCCTTCAAACAAAAAAAGATGCGATACTGCAAATTCTGGATCTATGTCAATGAAGACAGTGTTATGAGAGCGACTATACCATGGGTGGCAAGAAAGGGCAATGTGTCGCGTGGTCCACAAAAAAGTAGTGACTATTTCTATAGAATCCGTCCTTCCACCTATGATACTATAGGTTCGGCTTTTAGGAATTCCCTAAAAGCATTCATTTATCCATAGCTGGACATGTAATAGGAGACTTGTATGTTGAAGCGCTCAGTATTCATGATCATTTTTACCTGCCTGATGGCGCTGGCTCTGGTGGCCTGCGGCTCGGATACCGGTAGCTCAGCTACGCCGACCGCGACGGCTCCGGTAAGCGCGGCAAGCCCGACCTCTGCTTCTACCCCGGCTACGGTGCCAATTCATATAGCCGGTATTACAACGACGGTCAGTCCCAGCAGTTTCTCTGGCATTACCTGTGGCTCCACGGTCAATTTTGTGTTTACCTCTACCGTCACTGTGAATGCCGGCCAAAGCGGTGGCACCATGAGCTATATCTGGAATATCATCAATAAAAGCACCAGTGGCAATATAACCTTCAAAGCCGGTGACACCAGCAAAACCATCCAATATACGTTCAGTAGTGTGACGGTCGCGCCCGACTCCGCGTCTTATGTGCATGGCTCGCTCTCGGTTACCAACGCGGGCAGTACCATGACCTCCTCGCAGGCCACGCCAGCGGGTACCTGCAAGCATAATACCGCCGCGTTCCATATTACCAGCATCGGCCTCTCAGTCAGCCCATCATCAATTGCGGGCAGGGCCTGCAATACCTCTATCACGCTAACCTATACCGCGACCTTCCACATCGTGGCCAACAGTCCGGGTGGCACCATCCACTTTATGTGGACAACGAACAATGGACGCTCCAGCACCAATGCCAGTGTCCTCGTCGGACCGGGTGTGACCCTGAGAACCTACACCTGGACAGTGACAGGTACTCTCTATCCCGATCACACCTTCCCCGGCAATGGCATAGTGTTATCAACTAGCCCCAATGGCATGACCTCGCCAGGATCCGCCCCCTCCGGCTCGTGTAGCTAGACGAGATGTATAGAGGGATGTAAGATGTGTGCGGATGCGAAGGGTAGGGGC